>JAZUEO010000107.1:0-6311 GCA_045640205.1 Candidatus Coprenecus sp.
AATCCATTCAAATCGCCAAGGGACCCTCTTCCGTCATCAATTCCACCGAGGCCATCACCGGTCAGATTAATATGGAACATCGCAAACCTACTGATGAAAAACCATTGTATGCGAACCTCTTTTTCAGCAGTGAACTTGCCGGTGAAGGCAATATCGCAACATCACTGCAGTTGAATGATCGGTGGAGTACGGTTATTCTTGGGCACTTCTCGACCATGCCCAAAATTCACGATATGAACGAAGACGGATTTATGGACAGTCCCTTGACCACCCACGTGAATTTCTCGAACAGGTGGCTGTATTATGATCCGTCGGGTATTCAGATACGCTTCGGGGTGAAGGGCCTTTATGATGACCGTCTGGGTGGGAGCATTGATTTTAAGAAAGGTGATGAGAACTGCAGTGCTGAAGACTTGATTTCCTCAGGTCTCTGGGGTTCCAGAATCGTGAACAAGAATTTCAATGCCTATGTCAAGGCCGGTTTCCCGCTGAACTGGCGCAATACTATGAATATAGCCGGGGTGGTGGATTATGTGCATCACGATATCGGTTCAAATTTCGGCATCAAGGCTTATGACGGTTCCCAGAATTCACTTTTTGCCAATATCATCTATCAATATGTCCCGAATGACAGCCATCGCATCAATGCCGGTGTGAGAAATCAGTTGGATTCCTTCAATGAACTTCTTAGGGACAGGGTGCTGACTGCTCAGTCATCACTGTATGACCGCAGTTGGGATTTGTCGCGCAATGAAAATACATTGGCAGCGTATGCCGAGTACACTTTTTCACACGAAGACAAAATTTCTGTCAGCGGAAGTCTCAGCGTTGATGTGAACAGTTTGTACGGGACGACGGTATCTCCCCGGATGAATGCCCGCTTCACTCCGGTAGAATGGCTTACTTTCCGGGCCTCCGGTGGAGAAGGGCATCGTTCTCCCAATGTCGTGGTGGATAATATCGGAATGCTGTCCACGGGAAGAATGTTTTCAATAGCTTCCGATTTGCAGATGGAGAAGGCGTGGACTTACGGCGGGAGCATAACCTTTGACATCCCTGTCGGAGTGCCGGACAATTGCTGGTTCAGTGTGGATTTTTTCCATAGTGATTTCGTTTCTCAAGTAATAGCCGACCAGGAATGTGTGGATGCGACCAAGGTAATGTTGTATAATCTGGATGGTCAATCGTACACGAATACCTATCAGGCTGATTTTTCCATAGAGCCGTTTGACAGGTTTACCGTGCTGGCTACATTCAGATATACCGATTCGAAGGTGACTCTGGCCGATTTGGGACTGGTGGAAAGACCGCTCCAGAGCAGGTGGAAAGGTGTTTTGAATCTCCAATATGCCACCAAAATGAGCAAATGGGTGTTCGATTTTACCGCCCAGTTGAACGGCCCTGCCAGAATTCCCGCTTTCGCGGCCAGGAGATGGGGGTATGATGAGTCTCCGGTTTATCCGGTACTGTTCGCACAGGTTACCAGAAAATTCAAGGGAATCGAAGTATATGCCGGGGGTGAGAATCTGACGGGTTATACTCAGGCTCGATATTTGAATACTGAAAACGTGATAGATGCATCGAATCCGTTCTCCAGTTCATTCAATGCTTCGTCGGTGTGGGGACCGCTTATGGGTATAACAGTTTATGCAGGTGTCCGTTTTACTCTTTGGAAACAAGAATGATTATGAGAAGAATATTGGTATTGGCAGTTGTTGCCATTATGGCGCTCTTTGCATATGGAAATGCAGACGCTCAGAACAAGAAGCAGAGTTCTGTTACGAAAGAAATTAGTTTCGATGTAGCTCTCCATTGTCAGAATTGTGTGAAAAAGGTGGAGGCAAATCTTCCCTTTGAAAAAGGGGTGAAGGATTTGAAAGTCTCACTGGATACTCATACCGTATGGATTCAGTATGATGCGGCCAAAACAGATGTAGAAAAGCTCAAGGCCGCCATCAAAAAACTGGGATACGAAGCCAAGGAGAAGAAATAATAGCCGTCAAGGTATATCGCGGCGGAATGATATAGTTTCCGATTATGGCGTATATTGGAATTATTTCGGATACTCACGGATTCTTTGATTCCCAGGTAATGGATTTTCTCCGTCCGGTCGAACAGGTATGGCATGCGGGTGATTTCGGGTCTATGCAATGTCTTGACAGGATATGTGTGTTCAAGAAGGAATTTCTAGGGGTGTATGGAAATTGCGATGATTACCACATAAGGCAGCGTGTGCCTTATATGCAGGAGTTTGTCTGTGAGGGGAAGCACGTTCTGATGATGCATATAGGAGGATATCCGGGCAGATACGATTTGCGTGCGGTGCGTCTTATCGAGGCCTATCGGCCTGATATTTTCGTGTGCGGTCATTCTCATATACTGAGAGTGATGAATGACAGGCACTACGGGATGCTGGTCATCAACCCGGGAGCGGCCGGCATATCCGGATTCCATAATGTCCGCACGGCAGTCCGCTTCCATATAGACGATGGAAATATCCACGATATGGAAGTCGGAGAATGGCCGAAAAGTATTGATTCACAGTTTTTAACCAATGATATTAATGAGTAAGTTTTTCTTGTGTGCCGCTGCATTCATCGGCCTGAATCTTCAAGCCGGTGCGTGGCAGATGACAAGCATTGCATCTGCCGATTATAACCAGGCTGAAAAATTCTCCATCAAGAAGATGGAACGACTTGTCAAGAGCCGTGAGGTCAAGCCCCACTGGTTTCGTGATTCTGACAGGTTCTGGTATGAATGGACTGATACTGAAGGAACGAATTATTATATAGTGGATCCTGCTTCGAAGACAAAAACAGAAATTTTCGATCTCGAGGCCTTGGCGGTAGAACTTACCGAACTGACACACGATCCGTTCGATGCCCAGCATATTCCCATCAAGAAACTGAAATTGAAGGATGACAATACATTCACTTTCTCCCTCCAGTCAAATCTTCTTGTCCCGAAGAAAGATGACAAGGATAAAGACAAGACCGAAGAAGATACCACATCTGTCGGAAAAACGAAATTCATCGGGACAAAGGATATGGAGAAGAAACTTTTCCGTTTCGAGTACGATATCAGAAGCAGAAAACTGACAGACGTTACCGATATTGAAGAAGAAAAGGACTTTCCCGACTGGGCATGCATCGCTCCGGATTCTTCATCCGTACTTTATGTGAAAGGATATGATGTATTCTGGACCGATATGGTGAACCTTCGCAAACTGATGAAGGATGAGAAGGATTCCACTGTCATCGAACACCGGATGACATTCGACGGAACTTCTGAAATCCCCTACGGATGTGATAATTATCATGGAGCTCTGGGCCGTGATACCACCAAGCGATATCCGTTGTGGGGAAGCTGGTCTCCCGATGGTCGTACATTCGCTTCCTTGGAGTATGATATGAGCGAGGTCAAACAGTTATGGGTCATCAATTCCATAACCGAACCCCGTCCTACCATTGAAAAATACAGATATCAGATGCCGGGGGAACCGAATCCGAAGGAATCCCTGCATATTTTCAATATGTCCGAAAAGAGTCATAGGAGTGTGGATGTCTCAGTATTCAAAGACCAGGAGTCCCAAATACTCACCAGACCTAAGAAAAATAGGGATGAGTTTGAAAAATACTCCAAACAAGTCTGGATGGGGGATAATGATTCCTTCTGGATAATGCGCTGCAGCAGGGGGTATCACGATATGCAGATATGCCGCTATGATGTCAAGGGCGATACTGCGACAGTGGTTCTGGAAGAGAAATCGAACAGTTATATAGATGTATTCGATTTCAACTTGATATCCTCCGGTAATGAATTCATCCTGATGTCGGAGAAGACAGGGTGGTCTCATCTCTACCTTTACGGTGCTGACGGTAAACTCAAGAACCCTATCACCAAAGGCTCGTATCACGTGGACGACATACTTGAAATCGATGAAAAGGCCAGAGTGGTCTATTTTACTGCGAGCGGATACGGAAAGAACAGAAACCCATATTATCTCCACGCCTATCGGGTAAACTTTGACGGTACAGGTCTGAAAGAAATCGACCCGGATGACTATAATTCCAAGTATAGCATTTCCGATGACGGAAAATATCTGGTATCGAATTATTCCCGTGTGGATACCACACCTGCCAATGCTCTTTTCAGTACTTCCGGTACCAGGATTATGGAACTGGAAAAGGCTGATTTCAGAGAGCTTCTCCGTGCCGGGTACAAATTCCCCGAAACCTTCAAGGTCAAGGCTGCCGACGGTATCACGGATCTATACGGTGTAATGTACAAGCCTTATGACTTCGATTCGACCAAGGTATATCCCATCATCGACTATGTATATCCCGGACCTCAGGTGGAGGCCACATACTATTCGTGGACAAATGTTTCGGTGCGTACAGACCGTTTGGCGCAGTTGGGCTTCATTGTGATTTCCGTGGGAAATCGCGGTGGGCACCCTATGCGTTCAAAATGGTATCACAATTATGGATATGGCAATATGCGTGATTATCCTCTCGAAGACCATAAGACAGCCGTGCAGCAGCTTGCTGCGCAGTATGACTGGATAGATGGCAATAAAGTGGGTATTCACGGCCATTCAGGCGGCGGATTCATGTCCACCGCGGCCATTCTGACCTATCCCGATTTCTATAAGGTGGCGGTATCCTGTGCGGGGAACCACGATAACCGCATTTACAATCGCTGGTGGAGTGAAACCCATCACGGTGTCAAGGAAATCGTATCGGAAAAAGATACTACATTCGAGTATTCCATCCACTATAATGAGGAACTGGCGAAGAACCTCAAGGGACATCTTCTTCTGGTTCACGGTGATATAGACAATAACGTTCATCCCGCCAATTCCATCCGTATGGTGAATGCCCTTATCAGAGCCAACAAACGTTTCGACATGCTGATTCTCCCCGGACAACGTCACGGATTCGGAGATATGAACGAATACTTCTTCTGGAAGATGGCCGACTACTTCAGCAGATATCTTATCGGAGACTGCCAGACAAGTGTCGATATTCCTCAGATGAACAATGACTGACAGTTCATCTGAGGCGTGTGCCGGAGCATTATAACTCTGAAGCCAGGGCTTTCATCGTTTTTCTCGCATTGGCGCGATTGTAGAGTATATCGTAAACCATTTCGGCAACAGGCATTTTGACGTCGGCTCCCGATGCGATATGATGCATCCCGTCAGCTGCGAAATAGCCTTCCGCTATCATCGTCATTTCGTTCAAGGCGCTCTTGACGGTGCACCCTCTTCCTATCAGCAGACCCAGACGGCGGTTCCGGCTATAGTTTGAATAGCAGGTGACCAGCAAGTCTCCCAGACAGTTCCTGTAATAATCGCATTCATCGGATTGACTCACCGATGCCAGAAATGCGGACATCTCCGCGGCGCAAGCTGAAACCAGAACCGCGATGAAATTGTCTCCATAACCCAAACCTGCTGCCAATCCTGCTGCGATGGCATAAATGTTTTTCAGAACAGCTGCGTATTCTATGGCCAGCATATTGGAAGAGTAACGGAACCTCAGTCTGGTATTTCCGATGATTCTCCCGATAGCCTTGGCATCCTCAATATTTTCACAGGCGGCCGTGATATAGGTCATGCGACCGTGAGATACCTCTTCGGCGTGTGTCGGGCCGGAAATCACTCCAAGATTTGACAAGGGGACAGAGTGGATTCCGTGAAGATACCCGGTGACCGTCGCTTTGCTTTGCGGCACTATGCCCTTGACGGCGGAAATAATGAATTTGTTACTCAAATCCACCGTAAGCCCCGAAAGAAAATCACTGATATATGCTGACGGCATGGCCATAACGATAACGTCGCTGTTAGCGACTGTCCCGTTTATATCATCGGATGCAGTAATCCGACTGCCGTCCAATTCGATGTCAGAGAGATATTTGGAATTGATATTATCCTTGCATACACTTTCCAATACTTCGCGGTTACGTATGTACCAGTTGGTTTGGTATCCGTTCTCCGTAATCACCGATACGAGTGCCGTGGCCCAGCTGCCGTATCCTATCACCCCGATTCGGGGGTGTTCATTCAAAATCATACTCATTCAATTTCCGGCAAAAATACCAATTAGTCGCCATTATCGAAAATAATAAAAGTAAAAACGGTGTCACCGGTGTAAAAATAATTCAGTATGTCTGATTGGTGAGCAAAACGCCAGATGTGAAAAATATTTTGCAAACAGTGTGGCGGCGTTTTTTCTCCTGGGGTTCAGTTGATAATTCGCGTCTGTACAAGGTCAGCCCACTAGTAGTTTGTAACATCTAAATCTTTA
>JAZUEO010000108.1:0-2627 GCA_045640205.1 Candidatus Coprenecus sp.
CCGCTTGGCCTCCGACTTGTATCTGATGGGGTGCATAGCCCGGGACGCGCAGGTGATGTCAAGCTATTCAGTAGAGGAGATGGAGATAATCAACGACTTGAAGGAAAGCCGCTATGCCACGGCGCAGTGGAACTACGGAAAATCTCCGGCATACACATATCATAATTCCGTGAAACTATCCTGCGGTCTTTTAGACATTTATCTACGCGTCGAAAACGGTATCATCATCGAATGTACCATAATGGGGGATTATTTTTTTCTTCGACCTACAGAGGAATTGTCAGAACTTTTCATCGGTCAGCCCCATACTTCATCTTCAGTCAGAAGTATTCTCTCCACTATCCACACGGCCGACTATTTCGGCTCCGACATATCGGAAGAACTTGTGGCCGTCTTCTCCAGCTAGTATCGGCCGAAGCCCTTGAACCAGCTTTCGGACAGGGCTTTGCCGAAGGCTTCATTTCAGCCCTGAACGAAAGCTGGTTCAAGGGTAGGAAATCCGCCCCGTCTGCCAGACCGGTCCGAAAGCTGTGGAGTTCAGCTCGGACAATAAGTAGAAGAGGCCACCCTGATGGGCGACCTCTTCTATGTCTGACGAATCAACGCCGGTTTACAGTTCCCAGGCGAGGGCCGATGCTCCAAGAATGGCCGCGTCGGAATCCTTCAATGTGGAATGTAGGAGTTTAACCTTGTTTTTCCAGATGGGAAGCTGGTTTTCATTCATGGAACGGATGATGTGCTCATCGAGATATTTGCCTGCTTTGGCAAGTCCGCCGAAGAGGACGATGGCCTCGGGAGCGCTGAATTTCACGAAGTCTGCGAAGGCGGTTCCCATCAGTTCTCCGGTGATTTTGAAAATCTCCTTGGCCAGTTCGTCGCCTTGTTCGGCAGCCTTGAACACCTCATAGGATGAGATGGGTTTTGTCTGGTCGAGGTCACGGAGAATGGAAGGTTTGTCGCTGTTGGCGAGAACCTCGGCCACTGTGCGTGATACTCCGATGGCTGAGCAATAGGTTTCGAGACATCCGTGGAGTCCGCAGTTGCACTTGCGTCCGTCCTTGACAGCGATGGTGTGTCCGAGCTCGCCGGCGAAACCGTCATGTCCGTAAACCATCTTCCCGTCGATAACTATACCTGAACCGACTCCGGTACCAAGTGTAATCATAATGAAATTCTTCATTCCTTTGGCTATGCCGTAAGTCATCTCTCCGATACCGGCCGCGTTGGCGTCGTTGGTAACGGCTACGGGAACACCCACTCTGCTGGAAATTAATTTGGCGAACTGGATTACCTGAGGCTTTCCGTTCGAATCATAACACCATTTGAGGTTCGGGGCATATTCGATGGTGCCCTTGTAATAGTTTCCGTTAGGAGCTCCGATGCCTATTCCGCGGACTTTGGATGTGCCGCCTACTTTGCCTATGAGGTCGTTGATGGCATCTGTCAAGTCTGTGATATATGAATCAATGTCGGTCTGAAGGGAGGAAATGACACTCTGGACGAGAATTTCTCCACGCGCGTCAACGACACCCAGTTTGGAGGACTGTCCTCCGACGTCGATACCCAATACGAGGGATTTGTCTGCTATTTCTGCCATCGCGCTTAATCTACTTTGATATCCTTGTTAACGTTCTTGCATCCTGCCACTGCATAGTACAGGAGATATATGAGCATAGCGATAACCAGCCAGTAGCTGTTTATGTAACCTGCATTTTTGGCGACAATGTTCTGGATGAAAGGCATAATTCCTCCACCCACTACGAGCATCATAAAAATACCGGAAGCCTGCTCGGTGTATTTGCCGAGACCTTCGACTGCGAGATTGAAAATCGCTCCCCACATCAGGGAAGTGCAGAGACCGCAGAGTACAAGGAACAGACAACTTACCGGAACCTCGAACATCGCGAAACCGTCTGCGGCGCTGTAGCCGGGCATCTGAACTGTAAATTCCTTGGAGGTGAAGATGGCAGCTAAGACAAGAGCGATAGCCACGGAGCATACGGTAATCATCTGTGCGCGTGTGCTGATCTTGCCGGAAATGGCTGAAGAACAGGCACGCCCCACCATCATAAGCAGCCAGTAGATAGCTGCGATCGCGCCACCGATGGCGGCACCACCCACGAATCCTGCAGGAAATGCGCCATTTCCATTAGCATCAGCAAGGTAGAAGTTGACCTGTGAAGGAATGCCGATTTCAATGCCTACATAGAAGAAGATGGCGAACGCACCGAGAACGAAGTGGCGGAAATGCCAGGCGCTGCTCTCGTAATTTTCGACCTTGCGTTCCCGGGCGGGTTCGGGGATATTGACGAATTTGATAATGACGAAGGCTATCGCGAATACTCCCATAGCGATGAAGAGAAGGGGTGCGACATCGGACATTGCTGTCGAAGAAGTCACAGTGCCGATAAGAACACCGACGAGGAGGGGAGTAAGTGTACCTGTCAGGGAGTTCAGGGTGCCGCCTATCTGAATGTACTGGTTACCTTTGTTTCCACCGCCGCCGAGGATGTGAAGCATCGGGTTGACAACGGTGTTCAGCATACATACGCAGAAACCGCAGATGAAAGCGCCGAGCAGATAAGTCGGAGGCCAAGCGGTCTTAGGAAGACAACACCCACAGCCAA
>JAZUEO010000109.1:0-13952 GCA_045640205.1 Candidatus Coprenecus sp.
GAAGTACAATTACAGAGGTGAGGAATACAGCCTCAACCTGATCGACACCCCAGGTCACGTAGATTTCAGCTATGAAGTGTCGCGAAGCATCGCATCCTGCGAAGGAGCTCTGCTGGTGGTTGACGCCACCCAGGGCATACAGGCCCAGACCATCTCTAACCTTTATCTGGCCATCGAGCACGGACTTGAAATCATCCCCGTGCTGAATAAAATCGATATGGACGCCGCTATGGTCGATGTCGTAAGCGATCAGGTAATCGACCTGCTCGGATGCAGCAGCGATGAAATCCTCAAATGCAGCGCCAAGACAGGCGAGGGGGTTCCCGAAATTCTGGAAGCCATCGTGGACAGGCTGCCGGCTCCGAAAGGCGATGCCGATGCCCCCTTCCAGGCACTGATTTTCGATTCCGTATTCAATCCCTTCAGAGGCGTTATCGCATATTTCAAGGTTTTCAACGGTTCGATAAGTGCAGGAGACAAAGTCAAGTTCGTCAACACAGGCAAGGAATATGTCGCGGATGAAGTGGGATTTATGAGAATGAAACTGTGTCCCACTGCGAAAGTCACTACCGGTAACGTGGGCTATATCATATCCGGCATCAAGACTGCCGTCGAGGTGAAAGTAGGAGATACCATCACCCACGTCGAAAGGCCTTGCACCTCATCCATCGCCGGATTCGAAGAAGTCAAGCCTATGCTTTTCGCCGGTGTCTATCCGGTGGAAACCGACGAATATGAAGACTTGAGGGCCTCCCTCGAAAAACTCCAGCTCAATGATGCCTCACTGGTGTTCGAACCGGAGTCATCCCTGGCGCTCGGATTCGGTTTCAGATGCGGATTCCTGGGACTCCTGCATCTTGAAATAATGCAGGAGAGACTCTTCAGGGAATTCGATATGGATGTCATCACCACGGTGCCGAACGTATCTTACAAGGTATATACCACCCAGGGAGAAATACTGGACGTTCATAATCCTTCCGGTCTGCCGTCCCCCACACTCATAGACCACATAGAGGAGCCCTACATAAGGGCGCAGATTATTTCCAAGTCGGATTTCTTCGGTCCCATAATGAAACTGTGCCTCGATAAAAGGGGCGTTCTGAAAAACCAGCATTTCATAACTTCCGACCGCGTGGAACTTACATACGATATGCCTCTGGCGGAGGTGGTGTTCGATTTTTATGACAAACTCAAATCCATCTCCAAGGGATATGCGTCTTTCGACTATAGAATCATAGGTTTTGACAGAGCCGACCTCGTCAAACTGGACCTCCTTCTAAACGGGGAACAGGTGGATGCCCTTTCATCCCTGATACACCGGGAACACGCATACGACTTCGGACGCAGGATGTGCGAGAAACTCAAGGAACTCATCCCCAGACAGCAGTTCGAAATCGCCATACAAGCCGCCATCGGAGCCAAAATCATAGCCCGTGAGACCGTCAAGGCCGTCAGAAAGGACGTTACCGCCAAATGTTACGGTGGAGATATCACGAGAAAGAGAAAACTGCTTGAAAAACAGAAAAAAGGAAAGAAGAGGATGAGACAGGTGGGTAATGTGGAAGTCCCGCAGTCCGCATTTATGGCAGTCCTCAAGCTTGACTGACACACGCCCTGATATGGACGAAAAACGGATATTGGAACTGATTGAGCACGAGGAAGGTCTGCAACAGGCCTTCAATCTGATTATCCGTACATACTCCGAAAGGCTTTACCTGACCATCCGGAGAATGGTCAACTGCCACGAAGATGCAGATGATATCCTTCAGGATACTTTCATCAAAGTCTGGAACGCCATTCCGACATTCCGGGGAGATTCCGGAATTTACACCTGGATTTTCAGGATAGCGCTGAACACTACCCTTACCTTCCTTAGGAAAGAGAAGGCCAGAGCTTTTCTTTCCCTCACGAATTATGAAGCATACGTCGATTCAAGGATGGTAGGGGATGACTCTTTCGATGGAAACGAACTCCAGCGACTTCTTCATAAGGCCATCTCTCTCCTGCCCCCGAAACAGAGACTGGTATTCACCCTCAGGTATTTCGAAGAAATGCCTTACGAACGAATCGCTGAGGCACTGGGAGGAACGACAGGTTCATTGAAAGCCTCATATCATCACGCATACGTAAAAATAACACAGTGGCTGAAACAGAATAATTGCCATCCTGAATAAACTTTTGGCGACGAAAACAGTCAAATATGAAAACGATGGAAAAAGAGCTTGACATATTGAATGACAATGCCATCAGGACAAATCCGTTCCGGATGCCTGAGGGATATGTCCCGCGACTGGAGGCAAACGTTCAGCGGCGAATCGCTTCGAAAAATTCGCCTGCGGCTCTGTTCTGGTCCAAAGTCAAGGCTCCCGTAATGTTGGCCGTTACTTTCGCTTTGATTTTCGGTATGGGTTACGGGGTTATGTCCCTTACCGGTACCTCGGATTTCAGTTCTTCTGTCCAGTCAAATGAGGTGGCTGACATTCTGGACGACTATACCCTCCATTCTTCATTCATTGAAGATTATTATGAAGAAATGGCCGGTAATGATTTTCTGGAGGTTTCAGTGAACGACCTTGAAATAACGGATGAGATGGAATCGGAAATCATCAGTTATATAACAATGAACGATATAATAACGACATATTGAAATGAAAAGAATTATTGCCATATCCACTGTCATTCTGTTCTGTCTCGGTTTATATGGTCAGAGCAGAAGAACCGAAGATCCCGCCCCCGGCAAAAGCGACAATGCCCGCCCGGGATTCGAGCAGATAGAGAGTATGAAAGTGGCCTTCTTCACCAAGGAACTGGACCTCTCTCCCGAAGAAGCGTCAGCATTCTGGCCGGTCTATAATCAATTCTCAAAGGAACTGAAGGAAAAGATGCACGCCACACGAACTGCCCTCCGCACGATGGAGAATGCTGCCAAAAATGGCGGACAGAGCGATGTGGAGTACAAGAAGATGGTCGATACTTATCTGGATGCCAAAATAAAGGAGAATGAGCTCATCAAATTGTATTCATCCGAATTCTACAAGGTTCTTTCCCCCGAAAAGGTTAACCGGATGTTTCTGGCCGAAGAAAATTTCCGCTTTAAAATGATAGAAATGTGGCGCTCGCACAAGTATCAGGAACATCATCCGAAGTCAAAATGATTCAGGCCAGCGGTATAGAGAAATCCTTCGATTCCCTCAAGGTACTTAAAAACATCGATTTCGAAGCCGCTTCCTCCGAAGTGGTCTCCATCGTGGGAGCCAGTGGAGCCGGCAAATCGACACTCTTGAATATTCTCGGCTCGCTGACACGCCCTGACAGCGGAAAGGTCATCATAGACGGAACCGACATTTTCTCCCTCGATTCAGACTCTCTGTCCGACTTCCGTAACCGCCACATAGGATTCGTCTTCCAGTTTCATCATCTGCTTCCCGAATTCACGGCTTTGGAAAACGTGATGATACCGTCCCTGATAGCCCATCGTTCCGAAAAAGAGGCGAAACGGAAAGCCACCGAACTGCTCACACTGACAGGACTCGGAGAACGTCTCTCACACAAGCCGTCGGAACTCTCGGGAGGAGAGCAGCAGCGTGTGGCCATAGCCAGAGCTATCATCAACTCCCCTTCAGTCCTTTTCGCAGATGAGCCCTCGGGGAATCTGGACAGCAAGACCAAACGGGACATTCATCAACTGTTCTTCGACTTGCGCGACCGAACCGGAGTAACTGTCATCATCGTCACCCACGACCGCGACCTGGCCACGATGTCCGACAGAATGTTGGAGATGAAAGACGGACTCTTCGTATGACGGAAGAACAGTTCGAAGAAGGTTATTTCACCTTCAAGCAGTTTCGTGTCAAACAGAAGGAGAGTGCGATGAAAGTCGGCACTGATGCCGTACTGCTCGGTTCATGGATGAGCCTTCCCACGAACACAGCACCAAGACTGCTGGATATAGGAACGGGGACAGGTGTTATTTCACTGCTTATAGCACAGAGGCTTTCCCTCATTCAGGAAAATTTCGACATTCTGGCGCTGGAACCGGATTTGCCTTCTTGCAGGGAAGCGTCCGAAAATTTTACGGCATCTTCCTGGAAAGACAGGATTCGTGCAGTAAATGACACTTTTCAGCACTGGGCCGACGACATCGGTGCGGATAGTTTCGACTGCATTTTTTCGAATCCTCCATATTTTGTCAATTCACTGCCTGCACCGGACCATAGAAGGAGCAGCGCCCGCCACACGGATATGCTCTCATTCGATGAAATAACACGCCATAGCATACGACTTCTGAAGCCGGGCGGGAGCTTGGCAGTAATTTTACCACCGGAGGAAAGCCGGATGTTTTCAAAATCAGCCCGCGGATGCTTTTGTGATGACAAGACCCTTGTTCCTTCGCGAATCTGCCACGTCCACCCCTCTCCGGGCAAGCCTGTCAAACGCTGCATTATGGAATTCAGCTGCAAAAAAAATCATCCTGTAAAATCTCCCTCCCCAGAAGCGGAAGTCCTGATATTACAAGATGGTTTTTCTTTACGCTCAGCGCAATATTCTGACTTAACAAAAATGTTTTATATCAGATAATATGCGCCTAACACATTATTCATCAGCCTCTTCCGCCAGGTAAGCCTTCAAGAGCTTATCCTGTACGTCGGCGGGAACCTGCGAATATTCGGCAAATTCCATCGTAAAGGTAGCGCGGCCTGAAGTCAGAGAACTGAGGGTCGTGGAATACTTGTAAAGTTCAGCAAGAGGAACGCGAGCCTTGAGAACTTCAAATCCCTTGACACTGCTCATTCCCTCGATAAGGGCGCGGCGGCCGTTGAGGTCTGACATTACATCTCCCATATATTCACCGGGAACCATAATTTCGAGATTATAGACAGGCTCCATAATCTTGGGACCGGCAGCACGGAACGCTTCCTTGAAAGCATTGCGGGAAGCCAGTTTGAAGGAGATTTCATTGGAATCCACGGGATGCATCTTTCCATCATAGACGTAAACGTTCAAATCCCTGGCGTAAGAACCTGTAAGGGGACCTTCCTCCATCTTTTCCATAAGCCCCTTGAGGATGGCGGGCATAAAGCGTGCATCGATGGCACCACCTACTATACAATTGAAATACTGAAGTTTACCGCCCCAGGGGAGATTGTACTCTTCCTTACCTTTGATATTGAGAACAAGGTCACGTCCGTCCACCTTGAACTTGGTCTGCTGCTCGGCACCTTCCACGTAAGGCTCCACGAGGAGGTGAACTTCACCGAACTGACCTGCACCGCCGGACTGCTTCTTATGACGATAGTTGGCGGCTGCCACTTTCGTGATGGTCTCCCTATAGGAGATTCTCGGAGCCATAAGTTCCACTTCTATCTTGTAAACGTTCGTCAGATACCATTTCAGGATATTGATATGCTGTTCGCCCTGCCCCTGAAGAATGGTCTGCTTGAGTTCCTTCGCATATTCCACGAGATAAGTGGGGTCCTCTGCGGCGGCACGGTTAAGAGCCTCGCCCAATTTTTCCTCATCTTTCTCGTCAGCTGCCTTGATGGCGGTACGGAACTTGGCCTGAGGGAACTCAATGGGAGGGAATACTATATCCGCACCGGGAGCACAAAGTGTCTGATTAACCTTCACGGCTTTCAGTTTGACGGTACATCCGAGGTCTCCGGCCACGAGTTCGGTCACCTTTTCACGTTTCTTTCCGGCCACGGCATAAAGGGCTGTTATCCTCTCACGGTTACCGTTTTCGGGATTGACAAGGTCCATGCTCTCGGTAATCTTACCGGACATAACCTTGAAGTATGATACGTCTCCCAAGTGCTGTTCAAGTGCATTCTTATAAACGAAAACACAAGGTGTGCCGTTCACGTCGCAAGGAAGGTCCTTACCGTCTTTGGTCTTTTCACTGTCGGCGGCAGGCGAGGGAGCCACATTGATGATGAACTCCATCAGACGTTTCACACCGATATTCTTCTTGGCGGAAAGACAGAAGGTAGGCATAACGTTTCCTGCCAGGAAACCTTTATTAAGACCGGCGATAAGATCTTCGTGTGAGAGTTCCCCCGCATCGAAGAATTTTTCCATCAATTCCTCATCGCTTTCGGCTGCCACTTCCATAAGAGCGGCCTGAAGTTCTTCGGCTTCGCTTTTCAGATTGGCAGGAATCTCTGCCTCTTCACGTGTGCCGTTATCATCCTTGAATGTGTACATCTTCATCGTCAGGACATCGATGAATGCATTGAATGTGATACCGGTAGAAACAGGATACTGCAGAATGGCCACCTTCGAGCCAAATGCCTGCTTGAGAGAATCGATGGTGGTTTCCCAGTTAGCCTTTTCCGCATCAAGCTGATTGACTGCCAATACCAGAGGTTTTTTATGACTCTCGGCATATCTGGCGAAAATCTCTGTTCCGACCTCGACACCCTGCTGTGCGTTGACCAACATAACACCTGAATCGGAAACTTTGAAAGCTGTAATCACACCGCCGATAAAATCATCTGCACCGGGGGTATCCATTATGTTCAGCTTACAGTCCATATACTCCGCATACAGAGGAGTGGCATAGATGGAACGCTGATTCAACTGTTCGACTTCAGTATTGTCACTGACGGTGTTCTTAGCTTCAATGGTACCGCGGCGGTCGATGACCTTACCTTCGTACAGCATAGCTTCGGCGAGGGTGGTTTTCCCTGATTTGGAACTTCCCAGAAGCACGATGTTCCTGAGATTTCCGGTCTGATATGTTTTCATTCTATGGTAATATGTTTTTAGTTAGTTATTTCCAGAGTGACTACAAAAGTAAATATTTATTTTCAATAAATCAACTCCGACCATTTCCTTTCCATCTCCTTCAGGGACCTGAATCCGGAAAATTTCCATATCAATGAATATGGAACTCCCTTCAGGAGCAATTCCCGCGCATGGCTCAGCCGCCAGATGCCTACCATCTCATCCAGCGAATAACCGAATTCCTTTTCGAAATCCTTTTCCAGTTCGTTCACATCCTCCCCTGTCAGCAGGGCCAGATCATCATAGCTCACTTTCCGTGTTAAATAAAGCGCCTCTTTTTCGAACATATCCGAAATGACTGCAATAGTTTTCTTTTTCATCTTTCTTTTCCTTTGCGTGAATTTGATAGACAAAAATAGAGCGATTGACATTATTTCAGAAGCACTGACAACCGATATTTCCGTTTTTATAGTTCCAATTTCCGTTTTTATAGTTTTTGTCTATATCATTATAGTCAATAAGGGGTGGCGAGAAAAATCAGACACCGCTAACTTTGTCCTTATGAATAACAAGGAGATAGGACAGCGCATCCGGAATATCCGCCTGGCACTTAAACTTTCCCAGGCCGAAGTGGCGGAAAAGGTTGGTATCAAGCAGGAGTCTTATCGGAAATACGAGACTGGAGAAACAAATCTTATCGGACGACATCTGGAGTCTATCGCCACTGTTTTGGATACCGATATCATCGGGCTGCTTTCAACGTATGATTTTTCCCAACGCATCAGGGTACTCGAAGATGACATCAGAGCGGAATATGGGCTGAAACTCAAGGAAGAGCGGGACAAAGTCACTAAACTCGAACGAATCATCAAGGACAAGGAATTGATAATTTCACTGATGCAGGACAAAATTGATTCCCAGCAGAAAGAATTGCAGAAAAAATCCTTTCCTTTGTGAAAAATCTGCTTGAAAACTATTTTGAAGCTTCTTAATGCCTGCACCCTTTTTCAAACCGAATACGATAGAAGCCGGATGTGATGAAGCCGGCCGCGGCTGCCTCGCGGGGCCCGTCTTCGCCGCCGCTGTCATTCTTCCCCCCGATTTTCATCACCCCTTCCTTAATGATTCCAAGCAACTGAGTGCCCGGAAGAGGGAAGAACTGCGCCCCATCATAGAAGAAAACTCACTCGCATGGGCTGTCACCGAGGTCAGTCCGAAGGAAATAGATGAAATCAATATTCTCTGGGCTTCCGTCGCGGGAATGCAACGCTCCATTGACAGGCTGACGCTGCGTCCTGAGCTGATTCTGGTGGACGGGAACAGGTTCCGTCCATACCGGGACCCCGTTTCGAATTCCATTATTCCTCACAAATGCATAGTCCACGGCGATGCCCTGTATGCATCTATCTCCGCTGCCTCCATTCTGGCCAAGACATATAGAGATGAATATATGAAGAAGATGGCACTTGAATACCCGGAATACGGATGGGACCGCAATATGGGATATCCCACCCGGGAGCACAGAGAGGCCATAGAACGTTTCGGTCCCACAGCCCTTCACCGCCGCACATTCCAGTTATTGCCGGACCCCACACTGTTCTGAGGACTGAAAGAGACCGCGATGATGCCGTGAATTTTTCGTACAAACGCAAATGATTCGCGTATGTACCGATCAAAACCTCTGAGAGCATTGGACAAAAGATGCTAACTTTGCGGAGCATTGAAAAAAACAATATGGAAAACAGAATACTCGAACTCCTCAGCGGAGTGGTGCACCCCGATACGGGAGAAAGCATCGTCAAAATGGGTCTTGTCGAAGACATCAAGTGCTCACCCGATGAAACTGCCCCCTCCGAAATAAAGTTCAAACTCACTTTCACCGGGCACGACCCGCTTTCCGGTGCCCTCAAGCGCGAATGCTGTTCAGTTCTGGAAGCGGCATTCCCCGGGGTTAAGGTTTCCATTATGGAAATGATTAACGAAAGAAAGAACGTAAAGAAAACCGTTAACGAACTGGGTACTGAAGAACTCCGGAAGATTAAACACATCATCGCCATCGCCTCCGGCAAGGGGGGCGTGGGAAAATCCACAGTCGCAGTAAATCTGGCGGTAGCTCTCGCGAAAAAGGGATATAAGGTGGGGCTGGCCGATGCCGACGTTTACGGCCCTTCGGTGCCGAAAATGACCGCCACGGAAGGCTACCAACCCACAGCGATAGAAGGGGATAAGGGACCGGGCAGTTTCGATTTGCTCGTGCCGGTGGAGAAATATGGCGTGAAATGGATGTCCATCGGATATTTCGCAGACCCTGACCAGGCTTTGATATGGAGAGGACCTATGGCTTGCAATGCCCTCAAGCAAATGATTCTGCAGGTCAGATGGGGAGAACTCGATTACCTGCTGATCGACCTCCCTCCGGGAACGGGAGACATACACATCACCCTTGTACAGAGCATACCGCTATCGGGAGCCGTCATCGTCACCACACCACAGGCCGTGGCTCTGGCAGACGTAATGAAAGGGGTGAATATGTTCACCCATAAAGATGTCAACGTTCCCATTCTGGGACTGGTGGAAAATATGTCCTGGTTCACACCGGCAGAGCTTCCTGCCAACAGATACTTTATTTTCGGTCACGATGGCGGAAAAAAAATGGCGGATAGGCTGGACCTGCGTCTTCTCGGTCAGATTCCCATTTATATGTCACTCCGCGAAGGGGGCGACACCGGCACTCCTGCCGCCCTGTCGGAAGGAATGGATGCGGAAGCGTTTCTGCATCTTGCAGAAAGAATAGCGGACAAATAACTGAGAAGCTGTATCAGTCTATTGATACTCCAAAAGGTCGCCGGGCTGACATTCAAGAGCCCGGCAGAGAGCATCCAATGTCGAAAGTCTGACCGCTTTGGCTTTACCGGTCTTGAGAATCGATAAATTGGCGGGAGTTATGCCGACCTTTTCTGCCAATTCCCCGCACGACATCTTGCGGCGGGCCAGCATAACATCCACATTCACAACTATCGCCATAACTATTCAGCTTTGGTTTCTTCTTCAGGCTTGAGCTCCTGAGAAGCCTCCGCACAGTCCGGACCCTTCAGGTACGAAGGAAGATTCATTCCGGCCATCTTGAAAAGGTCTTCAAGAGGAGGAACTGAGCCCATCATTCCAGAAATGAAATTGGAAGTGGCGGTCTTTCCCCCTTTTGAACCTGCACCGTCCCAGACGGTGACCTTATCTATCTTGATACCCTTGACAGCCTCGACCTGAGTCTTGACGAGTTCGGGAAGTTTGTCGGCTATGAGCATCGTGATGGCCTGACGGGCGTCTCCTCCGGCAGCATTAACCAATTGACCGAAACCTTCAGCCTGTTTGGAAAGGACTTCGAAGACACCTCGGGCCTGCGCATCCATCTTGGCGAAGATGGCATCGGCTTCTCCCTTGGCCATACGACGGATTTTCTCCGCCTCGGCTTCAGCCTGAATGATGGCTTTCTGCTTGTCTATCTCTGCCGCCACGACTATATTGGCCTGCTGGGTGGCCTTCTCTCTCTCGGCGCGGGCTATTTCGGCGTCACGCTCTGACTTGTAGGCCTCTTCAAGGGCTTTGGCCGCCTGAACTTTTTCCGCTGCGACGGCAAGACGCTCGGCCTCAGCCTGTTTTTCGCGACGGAGAGCATCGGATTGCGCTATCGCAATTTTGGAATTGTTTTCACCCTCGACAGCCTTGGCATTGGCATCGGCGGTATTGATACGGGTATCACGGGAAGTTTCCGCTATACGGATATCCTTGTCCCTGTCAGCTTCCGCCTTTCCGATTTCACCGTAGCGGTTCTGTTCGGCCACGCTCTTCTTGGCATCGTTGATGGCCTTGGCGGCAGCTTCTTTTCCGAGGGCTTCGATATACCCCGATTCATCCCTGATGTCGGTTACGTTCACGTTGATGAGTTTCAGACCTATCTTCCTGAGTTCGGCCTCAACGTTAGTGCTGACGTTGGCGAGGAATTTGTCACGGTCGGCATTGATTTCCTCTATGTCCATAGTGGCGATGACCAGACGGAGCTGACCGAAGAGGATATCGGTGGCTATATTCCTGATATCGTCGATATGCAGTCCGAGAAGACGTTCCGCGGCATTGGTCATATTCTCGGGTTCAGTCGAAATACCGACGGTGAACCGGCATGGTACATCTACGCGGATATTCTGTTTTGAAAGGGCATTGGTCAGGTTACATTCGATGGAAATCGGAGTCAGGTCCAGGAATGCATAACTCTGGAATACAGGCCACACGAAAGAGGCCCCGCCGTGGATACACTTTGCGGATGAAATGCCTCCCTGTTTGGTTTTACCGGTCTTTCCGTAAATTACCAGTATCTTGTCGGAAGGACAGCGTTTGTAGCGTCTGAGGATAGCCGTGAAAGTAACGAAAATCACGGCGACAATGATGAGAATCAGATAAAGTTCCATAGTACTATACGATTAATGTATTAATTCTGTCAACGAGCAGAGTGCTCTTGTTTATCACTTCTATAACCTCGATGGGGGTTCCGGTAGGGATGGTGTCTCCTTCAGTCTGGGCATTGTATTCACGAACCGCATTGCTGATGGTTATCTGGATTTTACCTTCTCCGGCGCGATGACCGGGGATGGTCAGATAAACCGTTCCCTGACAACCGACCGCACATTTTTCCACTTCGATGTTTCCGGACTGCTGCATACCGCTCAGCCACTTGAACAGGAGCATTACCACAGTGACCAGAGCAAGTCCCACGACCACAGAAAGGAACCAGAGCATAAAATGTGATTCGACGGAGTCCGCCAGAAGTATGGCTGTCCACCCGAATCCAAGGCAGAAGTTCACAAAATTTCTGAAAGTAAAAAGGTTTATGCCGCTTCCGGCATCAGGCAAATCGGAATCGGTATCGAAATCCGATATCGTGTCCGTATCGGCACCGACGAAAGTCATAATGCTTTGGATGACGAAAATCAATGAAGCGCTCAATGTCAGTCCCCAAAGGACCTTCATCAGCACGGTTAAGGATGACCACCATTCTATCATTGCAGTATCATTTATTGGTTATTTGATGCGAAAATAAAAAAAGTTATCGAATCACGATAACTTTTTATCATTTTTTTGAATAAATTTCAATATCACCTACACATTAAACAGGAAATGCATTATATCCCCGTCCTCCACGACATAATCCTTCCCTTCTGTAAACAGACGCCCGGCAGCACGACAGGCGGCTTCTGAACCGTATTTCAGATAATCATCGTATTTGATGACCTCGGCACGTATAAATCCTTTCTCGAAGTCGGTATGGATAACACCTGCGGCACGGGGAGCCTTGTCTCCCTTATTTATGGTCCAGGCACGCACTTCAGGTTCTCCGGCGGTGAAATAGGTCTGAAGATTAAGCAGCGAATATGCTTTCTGTATCAGTCTTTCGACACCGGAATGCTCAAGGCCTATCTCCGAAAGAAACATCTGCCTCTCTTCATAATCCTCGAATTCAGCTATGTCGGATTCTATCTTGGCAGCAATAATCATCACTTCGGCATCTTCATCCCTGACGGCCTCGCGAAGCCGCTCGGTGTATTCATTGCCGGTGACGGCGGAAGCTTCATCGACATTGCAGACATACAGAACGGGCTTATTGGTAAGAAGCCAGAACTCCCGGGCGATTTTTTCCTCCTCGGTATTCTCGAGTTTAACGGTACGGGCTGAAAGACCGCTCTGGAGCGCATCGCGGTACCTGTTCAGAAGGTCAGCCGCCTTTCTCGCACTCTTGTCTCCGCACTGAGCCTGCTTCTGTACCTTGGCAAGACGATTTTCCACTGTTTCGAGGTCTTTGATTTGAAGCTCCATATCGATGATTTCCTTATCCCTGACAGGGTCCACCGACCCGTCCACGTGAACAACATTCGGGTCATCAAAACATCTGATAACGTGAAGGATGGCATCGGTTTCCCTGATGTTGGCCAGGAACTGATTCCCCAGACCTTCTCCCTTGCTCGCCCCTTTCACCAGCCCGGCAATATCCACTATTTCCACGGTAGCGGGAACTATCCTCTTGGGATTCACCAGTTTGGCAAGTTCATTCAATCGCTTGTCGGGGACATTCGTAGCTCCGATATTGGGGTCAATGGTACAAAAAGGGAAATTGGCGGCCTGGGCCTTGCCCGAACTAATACAGTTGAAAAGGGTGGATTTGCCTACGTTAGGCAGTCCTACTATTCCGCAGCGAAGTGACATTTTATTCTTATTTTTGTTTCGTGATGCAAAAGTAAACACTATGAAGGCATTCCCCAAATTTGCGCTCCTCTTTATTTGCCTTGCGGCAATATGTCCTTCCTCCACTCTCTCCGCCCAAGAACGGCCGACGGTGATGTTCTGGAATCTCGAGAACTTCTTCAACCCCTATGACGATCCGAAGAAAAACGACGATGACTTCACCCCGGCAGGAACTTACCACTGGACATGGAAGCGCTGGGAAGTGAAAAAGAATGCCATCGCCAAGGCCATTATGGCAGTCAGGGAGAATGGGCGGGATTACCCCTTTCTGGTCGGTGTCTGCGAAGTGGAGGACAAGGTGGTAGTCCGCAAACTCACACAGGAGACATCTCTGTACAAATTGGGATATTCCTTCATTCACCGTGAATCCCCCGACATCCGCGGCATAGACGTGGCGCTGCTCTACCGTGAGGACAGATTCACCCCTGCCGAAATCAGAGCATTGCACGTGAGTATGCCCCGCGGCAAGAAGACACGCGACATTCTTTACGTCAAGGGAGTGGAGACTCTGACTCAGGACACCCTGCACGTTTTCACTCTCCACTGGCCTTCCAAAGGTGGAGGTGAGGAAGAAACCCTCCCGGGCCGCATAGCGGCCGCCCGCACCCTTACAAAGGTCAGCGACTCTCTTCTGAACGCATCGCCTGCGGCCAGAATCATCGTAATGGGAGACTTCAATGACACCCCGCTTTCCAAGCCCCTGCTCGCCGCCACCGGCTCCGGCCTGAGCGATTTGGCCGTTCCACTCGCACGCGCCGGCAAAGGCACGCTCCGCTACCAGGGGAATTGGGAACTCATAGACCATTTCCTCGTTTCAGATTCCCTCAAGTACTTCAAGATGAAAATCTTCTCGCCCGAATTTCTATTGGAAGAAGATACCAAGTATCTGGGACGCAAGCCTTTCCGCACCTATTACGGCCCCCGCTATCACGGAGGTG
>JAZUEO010000110.1:0-2365 GCA_045640205.1 Candidatus Coprenecus sp.
ATTCTTGTGAGCTTCCTTGAGCTGTCCGAGGGCTGTCTCTATGGCAGATTTCTTCTCTGCGGGAATCTTGTCACCATAGTCTTTCAGGTTCTTTTCTGTCTGGAAAATCATCGAGTCCGCGCCGTTGATTTTGTCGATGCGCTCTTTCTCGGCCTTGTCCGCCGCTTCATTGGCCTTGGCTTCGTCACGCATTCTCTTGATTTCGTCATCCGACAGACCTGAAGAGGCCTCGATGCGTATTTTCTGTTCCTTGCCGGTGGCTTTGTCCTTCGCGGAAACGTTAAGGATACCATTGGCATCGATGTCAAAGGTAACTTCAATCTGAGGAATTCCTCTGGGTGCGGGAGCGATGCCGTCGAGGTGGAAATTACCTATGGTCTTGTTGTCACGTGCCATAGGACGTTCACCCTGAAGTACGTGTATTTCCACTGAAGGCTGATTGTCCGCTGCCGTGGAGAATACTTCCGACTTGCGGGTAGGAATAGTGGTGTTGGATTCGATGAGTTTGGTCATTACTCCACCGAGTGTTTCGATTCCGAGAGACAGAGGGGTGACATCAAGCAAGAGAACGTCCTTTACGTCTCCGGCGAGTACTCCGCCCTGGATGGAAGCGCCTACCGCTACCACTTCATCGGGGTTGACTCCCTTGTTGGGGGCCTTTCCGAAGAATTTTTCCACTACCTGCTGAACGGCGGGGATACGGGTAGAACCGCCGACGAGGAGAACTTCGTCAATGTCTGAAGTGCTCAAACCTGCACTCTGGAGTGCCTGACGGCAAGGCTCGATGGTTCTCTGTACGAGGTCGTCACAGAGCTGTTCGAACTTGGCGCGGGTGAGTGTTTTCACCAGATGGGCGGGAATGCCGTTTACGGGCATTATGTAGGGGAGGTTGATTTCTGAAGAAGTCTGTGAAGAAAGCTCGATTTTGGCTTTTTCAGCAGCTTCCTTGAGTCTCTGGAGCGCCATAGGGTCTTTTTTGAGGTCAAGGCCGCCATTGTCTGCCGCAAATTCTGCTGCAAGCCAGTCGATGATTCTGTGGTCGAAGTCATCGCCACCGAGGTGGGTGTCGCCGTTGGTTGATTTAACTTCGAATACACCATCTCCGAGTTCGAGAATCGAAATATCGAATGTGCCGCCTCCGAGGTCATATACGGCCACCTTCATATCCTTGTTCTTTTTGTCCATACCGTAGGCGAGAGCCGCTGCAGTAGGCTCGTTGATGATACGTTTCACTTTCAGGCCTGCGATTTCTCCAGCTTCCTTGGTGGCCTGACGCTGGGAGTCGCTGAAGTATGCGGGAACTGTGATGACAGCTTCGGTAACTTCCTGCCCGAGATATTCTTCTGCAGTTTTCTTCATTTTCTGAAGAACCATTGCGGAAATTTCCTGAGGACTATACAGACGGCCGTCGATGTTTACGCGTGCGGTGCCGTTGTCTCCTTTTGATACTTTATAAGGAACGCGGCTGATTTCAGTCTGTACCTTATCGAATGGTTCACCCATAAATCTCTTGATGGAGAAGATGGTCTTGAGAGGATTAGTGATGGCCTGACGCTTGGCGGGGTCGCCGATTTTGCGTTCTCCGTTATCTGTGAAAGCCACTACTGAGGGAGTGGTTCTTTTTCCTTCGCTGTTGATGATGACTGCGGGTTCATTGCCTTCCATTACAGCTACACAGCTGTTGGTGGTTCCGAGGTCTATTCCTATGATTTTTCCCATAATAGTATGTTTTTTATTTGTTATTCCGTTTGTTGCCATACTGATTACGAAAGCTGTGCCAAATGGAAAAGAACTCAGATTTACTGACAATGTGTCATTTTATGCAAGTCCTTTCTGCCAGTTTCAGTCGTTTCCGTCATATATTTGCAGGAATTCTGAATTATTGGTAATTTTGCGTTTCAGTAGTACTGATGGAATTTTACACGGTACGAAATAATTACGTAATGAAACCTGCAATAATCGAAGTAAGCACTGCGAAACAGCTTAGTGATTTTATAACTTTTCCGGAAAGACTCTACAAAGACTGTGATAATTGGGTTCCTGCATTGAGGGGGGACGAGTTCGATACTCTCAGTGGCGATTGTGCCCGTAACGCTGCGATGGAATTCTGCGAAAGAATACTTTTTCTCGCGTATGATGACGGACATAATATAGTGGGACGCATCGCAGGTATAATTAACCACAAGGCGAACAAGGAATGGAAAACCCGCGTCGTCAGATTCGGATGGATGGACTTCATCAATGATGAGGAAGTCGCAGTCGCCCTCTTGGGAGCCGTGAAGAAATGGGGGGCTCTCAAGGGAATGGATACAGTCAAAGGCCCTCTCGGATTTACCGATATCGACAGGGAGGGAATGCTTGTCGA
>JAZUEO010000111.1:0-2260 GCA_045640205.1 Candidatus Coprenecus sp.
CAATGCCTGGTCGAGAGCTTCCCAAACCTTGCGGCTGTCCTGGGTGAGACTCATATTCTTTTCCTCATAAACCGTCTCAAGTTCTGTATGGAAACCGCGGATGACATTATGACGGAAACGGTCGGCCTGAATGCGGGCCCAGTTGTCTATCTGATTCGAAGGGATGTCTTCGGTATAGACAGTCTCGTCAGTGGAGGTCCAGGCATTTGTACCATCAGCACCTATGAGGCCCATCAGCTTGTCATACTCGTTGGGAATGGCCAGTTTCGACGCTTCATAACTGACTGAGTCTATCTGATGATAGATGGCTGCCCGCTGTGCCTCGTCAGTGGTCTGACGATAGACTTCGAAAAGTCTCTCGATTTCGTCAAGCATAGGTTTCTCTGCGGCATAGTCCGAAGTTCCGAACTGTTCGGTACCCTTGAACATAAGATGTTCGAAATAATGGGCAAGACCTGTCGTTTCGGAAGGGTCATTCTTACTCCCGACCTTTACTGCGATATAGGTCTGGATGCGGGGTTCGGTCTTGTTTACGGTCATATAGACCTGAAGGCCATTATCGAGGGTGTAAATCCGGGTATGCATAGGGTCACCCGGCACAGATTGGTACTTGCTGTCCGAGCAAGATACCGCTGTCAGCAGAAAAGCCGCCGCCAGCAATGGAAACAAATAACGTTTCATAGTGAAATGGGAGATATGGTTATTGAATATATCCGAAAGATTTGAGTTTGCGTTTGTCTTCCCTCCAGTCGGGATTAACTTTCACGAACAGGTGCAGAACCACCTTCTTCTCGAAGAAAGCCTCCATATCCAGACGCGCTTCGGTTCCGACCTTCTTCAATGCCGCCCCCTTCTTCCCGATGAGGATTCCCTTCTGGGAATCGCGCATACAGTTTATTACAGCGCTGATTTCATACTTTTCCTCCCCTTCGTGAAATTCTTCCACCACTACTTCGCAGCAATATGGAATTTCTTTGGTATAATTGGTTAGTATCTTCTCGCGGATAATTTCCGAAGCGAAGAAGCGCAGATTCCTGTCAGTAAGAGTATCCTTGTCATACCATGCCGGATTCTCCGGAAGCAGTTCGAGAATTTTTTCGAAAACCGAATCGAGATTGAACTTCTCCAGAGCCGATACGGCGAAAATCTCCGATTCTGGAAGCAGTGAATGCCACAGGCCGGCAAGTTCAGTGACCTTTTCCTGTGTGGAAATATCGATTTTATTCAGGACCAGAATGACAGGACTGTCCACGCGGGAAAGTTTTTCGATGTACTCCTTATGCTTCTGTGGGGATTCCACGGTATCCGTTACATAAAGAATTATGTCCGCATCCCCGATGGCTCCGTCCACGAAATCCATCATACTTTCCTGCAGTCTATAGGAAGGTTTCAGAATACCCGGAGTATCGGAATAGACGATTTGATAATCGTCTCCGTTCACGATTCCCATTATCCGGTGACGGGTCGTCTGTGACTTGGATGTTATGATGGACAGACGCTCACCCACCAGAGCATTCATCAGTGTGGATTTTCCTACGTTCGGATTCCCGATGATATTGACGAATCCTGCCTTATGTATGTGTTTTCCTGCCATACTATTCGTAAGACCCCATTTTCAGAATGCCTATTTCCCTCTCCGTGAGGAAACGCCACTGGCCCCGGCGCAGGTCTTTTTTGGTAAGTCCTGCGAAATACACCCTGTCGAGACGCTTCACACTATATCCGAAAGATTCGAAAATCCTGCGCACGATGCGGTTACGGCCGGAATGTATCTCTATTCCGAGATGGTCTTCCTTCTCTTCGAGATAAGAAAGAGCATCCGCAGCGATGAATCCGTCTTCAAGTTCGATACCGGAAAGAATCTTCTCGAAATCACTCTTTTTCAGATTTTTGTCAAGTACCACCTGATATATTTTCTTCCTTTCGTATGAAGGATGAGTAAGGGTTTCGGTAAGAGCCCCGTCGTTTGTAAACAGAAGCACCCCGGTGGTGGACTTGTCGAGGCGTCCCACGGGGAATACCCTTTCCGGACACATTTCCTTGGAAATCAAATCCATCACACTCTTTTCCGCGTGGGGGTCGGATGTAGTGGTAACGAAATCCTTGGGCTTGTTCATAATGATATACACTTGCTTCTCTCCCTTGAGACGTTCTCCGTTGAAACGGACGTCATCGTCACGATGCACCTTGACACCCAGCTCCGTCACGACCTCGCCGTTGACGGTTACTACGCCGGCACTTATGTATTAAGTCGGATCGT
>JAZUEO010000112.1:0-3081 GCA_045640205.1 Candidatus Coprenecus sp.
CTCAGCAAGGGCATAGATGTATATATGCCTACTTACCTGAATGACGGTGCCAACAAGAAAATAAAGAACGTCATATTCCTTATCGGTGACGGTATGGGGCTGAATCAGATTCTGGCCGGTGATTATGCAAATCACGGTCTCAGCCTTCTGAATATGAAGAATGTCGGTTTCCAGCACAATAATGCCAAGGATCAGTTTACGACTGATTCTGCTGCCGGAGGAAGCGCACTCGCGACAGGGGAAAAGCATTCCAATCGCCATATCGCCTCAGATGATGAAGGTAATCCCTACCCATCCCTTACAGACTGGTTCGCTGACGAAGGACCCGCTACAGGAGTGTTGACACTCGGTCATATGGTGGATGCGCCACCTACCGCGTTCTATGGTCACAATGTGGAAAGAGATGATTCCGATGACCTTACAGCCGATCTCCTCGATTCTAAGGTGGATGTGGTCTGCGGCTGTGGAATGGGCGATTTTATCCGCAGGAAAGACGGACGTAAAAACCTCCTTGGAGAACTTTCGAAAAAGTACAGTATCATAGAAGATTACGCCAGAATTCCGGAACAGGCCGGCAAGGTTATCTGTATCGACAAAAGAATGGATGATGCAGCAGAGGAAGCGAATCTCGACCTTCTGGCCGATGCGACTCGGAAGACTATCGAACAACTTCAGAAAATCAGCGGAAAGGGATTTTTCCTGATGGTCGAAGGTGCTAAAATCGACTATGCGGGACATTCGATGTGCCTTCCCGGCTCAGTATTGGAAATGCTCAGTTTCGACAAGGCTATAGCCGAAGCTCTGAAATTCGCCGATTCGAACGGAGAGACTCTGGTGGTGGTTTCCGCTGACCACGAGACAGGAGGACTGGTTCTTCTCGATGGAGACGAGGAAACGGGCAGAATAATGGGTCTGTACTTTAGTAATGACCACACACCCACCATCCTTCCTGTATTCGCATACGGCCCTCATTCTGATGAATTCAGAGGCACTTATATGAATACCGACATAGCTCGTAAAATAAAGAAAGTCGCCATTAACAAGAAATAGATATGCTTAAGAAAATGATTTTGGGAGCCGCCGCATTTCTGATGGCTGCCGCGTCTCTCACCAGCGCCCAGGACCTCAAGTCCGGTCCGTACAGTCTTCCCTACAAGAATACATACGTAAAGGAAGTTTTCGTCGCGGAGAACGAATTCCGTACCAAAGAACCTGTGAAAACACTGCCCGGCAGTTTCGAGCAGGCGAAGAAAATTCTTCCGTCACCGATATGGAACGGCCATAAGGAAGAAATCGATATGTATTGGCACGCGTGGAAACTTGCCATCGCGCATATCTGCCAGCCTCAGGACGGTTCCGGCTTCGTGTCTTCATATCTGGATGTCGCCTACAACGGCAATATTTTTATGTGGGATACTTGTTTTATGATGATGTTCGCCCGATATGGATACAGATTCTTCCCATTCCAGAACTCACTGGACAATTTCTATGCGAAACAGCATCCGGACGGATTTATCTGCCGTGAGATACGCGCTGACGGCTCCGACTGCTTCGAACGTTATGACCCGACCTCGACAGGTCCCAACCTCCTTCCGTGGGTGGAACTTGCCTATTATCGTCAGTATGGCGACCTTGACAGGCTTCACGCTATTTTCCCGGCCTTATGCGCCTATGCCAAGTGGTGGAAAATCAACCGTACCTGGCCTAATGGCACATATTGGAGCAGCGGATGGGGGACAGGAATGGATAATATGCCCCGCGTTCCGGAAGGATATAATCCTATCTGGTCGAATGGACATATGGAGTGGCTCGATACCAATCTCCAGCAGCTGCTGGTCGATGACTGTCTCCTCCAAATAGGTTTTTTTACCGAGCGCTGGCAGGAAATCGAGGATATGGAAGACGAGATGAAGTTCCTCAAGTCACATATCCGTACCAAAATGTGGAGTGATGAAGATAATTTTCTCCACGACAGGTATGCTGACGGCTCGCTCTGTGATACCAAAGGCGTCAGTGCTTTCTGGGCTTTGCAGTCCGATGTGCTTGACAAGGACAAACTGGACAGGCTTGTAGCTCACCTTTCCGATACTGTCGAGTTCAATCGTACTCATAGGGTTCCGTCTCTTTCTGCCGATCATCCCAAGTACAATGCCGGCGGTCGCTACTGGCAGGGAGGCGTTTGGCCTGGAACCACCTATATGGTCATCGACGGTCTCTGGCACCGCGGTTATCAGGACCTTTCCCGTGAGGTGGCCCGCAACCATTATAATTGCGTCTTCGATGTCTGGAAGAAAACCGATACATTCTGGGAATATTATGCTCCCGAGTCCAAGAATCCGGGCTTTATGGCTAGGAAGGACTTTGTCGGCTGGACGGGACTTCCTCCCATCGCAGTATTCATAGAATATATATTAGGTATCAAATCCGACTTCTCCGAGGAAAAGATAGAATGGGATGTTACAAATCTGGAGGAGCACGGCATCGAACGCTATCCTTTCGGACCTGACTCTATGGTGACTCTCAAGGCCGCAGTCAGGAAGGACTCTTCCGAGAAACCGTCCATTTCAGTCGTAACCGATGTGCCGTTCAATCTTACGGTACTCTGGGGTAATGGTCAGAAAGCTACTGTACGTGTTGAAAAAAGTGGAAAAGTAACATTATAGATTATGATAATAGGTATAGACCTTGGCGGCACCAAAATCAGGGCCGGTCTTGTCGATGGGGAAGTGGTCGGTCAGATTCTTAATGAACCTTGCAAGGCATCAGGTTCGGAGGATGTGGTGATAGGACAGATTTGCTCCTTAATCGATAAGCTAATCAACTCTCAAGTGAAAGCCATAGGCATCGGAGTTCCTTCTGTCGTGGATGCCGAAAAAGGTATCGTATATGACGTGGTCGCCATTCCGTCGTGGAAGGAAGTGCATCTGAAACAGATTCTTGAAAGCAAATACGGTATTCCAGTATTCGTGGACAATGACTGTAACTGCTTCGCCCTCGGAGTCGCGACTTTCGGAGAAGCCAAAGCTTTCAGAAATTCCGTTTGCGTCACTCTTGGCACAGGGGTGGGCTCGGGAATAATCA
>JAZUEO010000113.1:0-2950 GCA_045640205.1 Candidatus Coprenecus sp.
GAAATGACCATATAGGGCGAAATTCACGTTCCGGATTGCCGACGCATACCATTTGACGGCATTCTCACTTCCTATCAACGCCCATTCGGGAGATGCCGCGCAACAATAGGCGGTATCGGGAGCAGCAAAGAATTTGCCGGCAAGTTCAGAAGGAAATTCCGCCATCGCACAGGTATCCGCATCCTCACCGGCTCCGAAATATTCCGACTTGTCCGATTTGACCAGAATCACTGTCTCCAGACCATTGGGCGTCCGTATTGTCGCTTTTGCCACTTCAGTTACTCCGTATTTCCCGGCAGTCGAGATTATTTTCTCCACATTTTGCTTTCTGCGTCCGAGAGAACGCTTGAAAAGGGAATACCGGGTAATCAGGGATTCAAGATTTGAAATACGCATTGACGTGACACTCTCCGTGTTATATGGAAGAACATCTGTCAGATCCGACCTGGAACCTTTCTGCTTGTCCAGGACATAAGCATAGCAGCTCTTTTCATCGCCATGAGAAAGAGTTCCTCTCCCCTGTATTACTCCGTCCACATCGCGACCTATATCGAAACAAGACCACTCAGTGATTCTGGAGATGAAAGAGGAATACCTTCTGTATGAAGGGCGAAAAACTCCCGATATAAGGTTTGCAATGGAATTGTGATTGAAAATTACAGACTCCCCGCTGCGGCAATTCCTGACAGAATTGACGAAAATGGGAATATCCAACAGGGATTCTCCGCTTTCAAGCATCCGTATGGATGATTCCAGCAGGGTGACCGATGATGAGCATAGAAGGAAATGACCATATAGGGCGAAATTCACGTCGGGGACTGATGATTTGTATATGACTGTGGATTCATAGTCTTTACGAACCACTCCGGCACATCCGGACAACACATCGCCTACAACGGCATTCCCATCTGCCGTTTCCGGGATTACGCCCACCAATAGCAGTGAAAGTTTGTTTTTCCCGGTGTTATGAACTGATATGGCACCGGCAGAATTCAATCCCCCATCCGGCAGGGAGGATAGGATTACATTATAATCGGGTGCAAGCAGGGAAAGAATCCCTCCCGCACCCGATAATGAATTCGTTTGAAATACTGTTACGGCATCCATTGGAACCGCACACAAAGCTGCCGTGCAGGAATCGGATGCAGTACTTGAGGAAACTGTCATTTCCCCTGATAACAGGGTATGGAAAAACCATCCTATCGCCGAAATCAAAATAACGGCACCGACAGAACAGAATATAATCAGTTTCCTGCTCATCGCTTATTTTTCGGCTTTTTCCACAAAAGGTTTAACCTTAATCAGTTCCACTTCAAATATAAGAAGGGAATTCCCGGGGATGCCCTGAGTTCCACGTTCACCGTAGCCAAGTGCGGAAGGAACGTAAAGAGTGGCTTTCCCACCTTCTTTCATATAACGGATTCCTTCGCTCCATCCCGGGATTACTCTATTGAGAGGGAACTCTGCGGGTTCGTCCCTATCATAAGAGGAATCGAACTTGGTACCATCCAACAATGTCCCTGTGTAGTTTACCACTACAGTATCTTTCTCCATGGGAGCCAGACCTTCACCCTCCTTGTCCATCCTGTACTGAAGACCGCTTTCCGTCTCGACGATTCCTTCCTTGGTCTTGTTATCATTCATAAATGCAGCATTCTCCTCAGCCCTCTTTTCCAAAACATATTTGTTTCTCTGCTGAGCATACTCGTTCAATATGGACATAACCTCCTCATCCGTAAGTTTTTTGTCTTCTGAATTCATAACAGCCATAAACGCCTTGGAGAATTCGCCATAATGTATTTCGCCGATTTCAGTACCCTTGATAATGTTGGCCGCCCACATTCCAAGGGCATAACTTACCGAGTCGATTTTCGCTTTGGTGACATCAGGCATAACGTCACCCTTGTTGATAGTAACATTCCGACAGGAACAGAACATACCAGCTACCACAATGCAGCTAACTGCGATTAAAGAAAATTTTTTCATTTGATTTAAAATTGAATAATGTTATATTGATTTGGTAATACTTGTCCGTTTACGGCCCGATATGAAAACAGCCATATATCCGAGTAAGGCGGCCGCGACCGAGGTAATGATAATGGCGGCTTTTCCGGCATCAATCATAGCTGTATCGGTAAAAGCCAGATTGTCGATGAACAGGGACATCGTAAACCCTATGCCTCCTACCATCCCTATCGAGAGAAGTTCCATCCACTTTACACCGGAAGGCAATTTGGCAATACCCATACGGCAGGCCAGCCAGCTGAAGAAAAATATGCCGACCGGTTTTCCTACCACCAATCCGAAAAATATACCTCCCGCTATCTGTGGTGCGAATTCAGATCGCCATACTCCGTCCCCGAACTCCACTCCGGCATTCACAAGTGCGAATACAGGCATAATCAGAAAATACACCCACGGATGGAGAGTCACTTCGAAGCGGCTCATCAGGGGATTGGCATCATCCACCTTACTGTTCAGAGAATGCAGTACCGTCATCTGGTCCGAATTGGTAAAAACGTCCCCTCCGCCCCTTGAAACTGATTTAAATCGGGATACAAGGCGTTCTGCTGCAGTATAAAAACCTGCTTCGTTGATTTTCGTCTTGGAAGGTATGGCAATGGCCAGCATAACCCCGGCAATGGTTGAATGAACTCCTGACTTGAGCACCAGATACCATAACACTACCCCTCCCATAATGAAGAGCAGCGGTTTGTTCCACCTCAGCAAGTTGAATGACAGCAGTACCGCCATTGCCAGCAGGGCATACAGCAGGTAAGGCAATTCCAATGCGTGAGAAGGGTAAAAAACGGCGAGAACGACTATGGAGCCCAAATCATCAACGATGGCCAACGCAGTAAGAAATACTTTCAGCCCGAGAGGACATCGTTTTCCGAGGATAGCAAGCACCGCTATGGCAAAAGCGATGTCAGTTGCCATCGGTATCCCC
>JAZUEO010000114.1:0-5679 GCA_045640205.1 Candidatus Coprenecus sp.
TACCACTATCAACAGGGAAGGGATGCCGCTTCTCAGATACAGAACCAGGGATCTTACACGTGTTCTTCCCGGGGAGTGTCCCTGCGGCCGCCATCATAAGAGGCTTGACCGTATGCAAGGTCGCAGTGATGATATGATTATCCTCAAGGGAGTGAATATCTTCCCCATTCAGATAGAGCAGATTCTGATGAAATACAAGGAACTCGGAAGCAATTATCTCATTACCCTCGAGACTTTCGACAGTAATGATGAAATGACAGTCGAAGTGGAACTTGACCAGCTTTTCACCGAAGATTATGGCAGACTGCAGGCTCTGACCAAGAGTATCGCCCGTGAACTCCACGATGAAATCCTCGTTACGCCCAGAGTCAAGCTGGTACCTCGCGGCACCATTCCCGTCTCTGACGGAAAAGCTGTAAGAGTAAAAGATTTACGTATAAAATTCTAAAGATATGACCATTACCCAGATTACCATCTTCATAGAAAATAAAAAAGGAACGCTTCTCCGTATTCTGAACATCTTCAAGAAAGAGCAGATTCAACTTATCACCACCACCATCGCGGATACTGAAGACTATGGTCTGTTCAGAATTATTTGCGACCGTCCTGAAAAGGCGATGGAAGCGCTACGTCAAGCCAATATTCCGGCAGTGATTTCGAATGTGTTCGCCATCAGGCTCGAAGACCGTCCCGGCTGTGCGGCTGACACCATCGCTCTGTTCGCGGAGGCAGGAATCGGGCTCAATTATCTGTACTCTTTTCTCCTGAACGGTAATGGCATTCTGGTATTCAATTCGGAAATGACGGGGAAAGTGGAGGAGGTAATCCTCAATCATCATCTCAACACTCTCTCCGACAGTAGTTTTCAGTTTCTGGGGTGATGCTTGATGATGGTTTCCTGAAGGTGAACCGAGTCGATGTGGGTGTATATTTCTGTGGTCAGGATGCTGGAGTGTCCGAGCATTTGCTGTACGGCACGCAGGTCTGCTCCGTTTTCCACGAGATGAGTCGCGAATGAATGGCGGAATGTATGCGGGGATATTTTTTTTGTAATTCCTGCTATGGCGGCCTGAGTCTTGACGATATTGAAAACCATTACCCTGGTGAGAGGCTTTCCGAGCCTGTTGAGAAAGAGTGTGTCGTCAACTGCCGTGCTGTACTTGCGTTTCGATTCGGCCAGATAGTTTTTGATGGAGTGAATGGCGGGTCCCCCTATGGGAATCAGCCTTTGTTTGTCACCTTTCCCTATGACACGGATGAAACCTTCGTTCAGAAACAGGTCGGAGATTCTCAGGGTAACGACTTCGCTTACGCGCAATCCGCAGCTGTACATTATGTCCAGGATGGCCTTGTTCCGGTGCCCTAACGGTGCGGAGAGGTCAACGGATTCGATGATGGCCACTGCTTCTTCGACAGAGAGAACCACAGGCAGGTATCTGTTCAGTTTGGGCGCGTCCAGGAGGTCGCACGGATTGGAGTCCCGGAGCCGCTCCAATACAAGGTATTCGAAAAAGCAGTTGAGTGAACTGAGAAACCTCGCTTGTGTCCGTTTTGAAATCCCTGCTTCGTATTCATCGGTCAGGAAAGCACCGAGGGTGTCTGAGGTGATTTTTTCAGGGGAAGTTCCGGGGGTATATTCCGACAGCTTGCCGATATCGGACAGATAGGATTCGACAGTATTGGCGGCAAGTCCCCTTTCCAGAATCAGATATGTCCGGAATTCCGTCAGAATGGTGTTCCAATCGCCTTTTTTCATTTTTTGTCAGCGAAGAATCTGCACCACGGGGACAGACCACAGCTGCTGCATTTTGGGTTTCTGGCCGTGCAGACATACCTGCCGTGGAGAATGAGCCAGTGATGGCTTTTGGCGCGCAGCGCAATGGGAATTCCGCTCTCCAGCTCGCGCTCCGTTTTTTCGGGGGTATTGCCGGAGGCTATGCCCAGGCGGTGGGAGAGGCGGAAAACGTGGGTGTCAACGGCTATGACAGGAGCATTGTAGATGATGGAAGCCACCACATTGGCGGTTTTTCTGCCTACCCCGGGAAGTGTCCGGAGTGCGTCGATGTCCGAGGGAATTTCTCCGTTGAAATCATTGTCGGCCTTCTGTGCCATGGAGGCCAGATGGACCGCCTTGCTGTTAGGGTAGGAGACGGATTTTATGTATTGGAAAATCTCTTCCGGGGAGGCCTCGCTCAGGCTGAAGATGTCGGGGAAGCGTTCGAAAAGCGCCGGAGTGACTTTGTTTATGCGCTTGTCTGTACATTGCGCTGACAATATGACTGCGACTATCAGTTGGTATGGGGATTTGAAATCGAGTTCCGATTCGGCTACGGGCATATTTTCCCTGAACCAGCCGATTATCCCTTTGAACCGTTCCGCTTTGGTCATAATTAGAAGACGAAGTCTATTTCGGTGGGATTCTGTTCCAGCTCCTGACATTGGAAGTCATCGCAAATCAGTGTCCTGAAAGGGTACCTTCTGCAGATTTCCATATTATGGGTAATCATCATGATTGCACTGTGGTTCTCCCTGTGAATGGACAGGAGAAGTTCCATAATCTGGTGTGTGGTCTCGGAATCGAGATTTCCCGTAGGTTCGTCGGCCAGAATCAGGGAAGGTTTGTTCAGTATGGCGCGGGCTATGGCCACGCGCTGCTGTTCTCCTCCCGAGAGCTGATGGGGCATTTTTCTGAGCGAAGAAGCCATATTCACCTGTTCTATGACTGTGGAGATTCTTTCGCGGATTTTCCGGCTGTCATTCCATCCCGTGGCCCTGAGGACGAATGACAAATTTTCTTCGACTGTCCGGTCCATCAGCAGCTGGAAGTCCTGGAAAATGACTCCCAGACGTCTGCGGAGGTAGGGAATCTGACGGTTCTTGAGGCGGCGGAGATTGAATCCGACCACTTCTGCAGAACCTGTTCTGACAGGCCATTCCCCGATAAGGGTCCGGATGAGGGATGTTTTCCCGCTTCCTATTTTCCCGATTACGTAGAGAAATTCACCCTCTTCCACCGAAAAAGTGACGTTTTTCAACACTGTGTTCCTGCCGTGTCTGATATCGACGGCCCGGTATTCTATTATTTTCTTTTGCTCGGACATAACTGTGCAAATTTGAGAAAAAATTAGTAATTTTGTACGTTTGAATATATAATATCACAAGGTATGACAGAAAAAGAAATGATATCTGCGGAAGAACAGTATTCTGCGGATAGTATCCAGGTCCTTGAAGGGTTGGAAGCAGTACGGAAAAGACCGTCGATGTATATAGGAGACGTCAGTTCCAGAGGTCTTCATCATCTGGTGTATGAGGTGGTCGACAATTCCATAGACGAGGCCTTGGCAGGTTATTGTACGGACATCAATGTGACCATTCACGAAGATAACTCCATAACGGTCGAGGATAATGGACGTGGAATTCCTACGGGAATGCACGAAAAGGAGGGACGTTCCGCCCTGGAGGTTGTCCTTACCGTACTGCATGCAGGTGGAAAGTTTTCCAAGGACAGTTATAAGGTTTCGGGCGGTCTGCACGGTGTGGGCGTTTCCTGCGTGAATGCATTGTCCGTTTATCTGAAGGCTGAAATTCATAGGGAAGGACAGATTTTCGTGCAGGAGTTCTCGAAGGGCAAGCCGACTTGCAGTGTGCACGTAGTCGGTAATACCGACAGAACGGGAACCGTCATCACTTTCCGGCCCGACCCTGAAATATTCACCCAGACGACTACCTATGATTATTCTATTCTGGCCACCCGTCTCAGGGAATTGGCTTTTCTGAACAAGGGCATCCGTCTCACCCTCAAGGATGAACGTCCGGTGGCTGTCGCTCCATCCGAAGATGAATTTGACGGTTCTCAGTCAGTTCAGATGCGTTTTGACGTGTTCTATTCCGAAACGGGACTTCTGGAATTCGTCCAGTATCTTGACGGAACGAGGGAAAAACTCACGCAGAACCCTATCTATCTCGAAACGGAGAAGAACGGTGTTCCGGTGGAAGTGGCGCTTCAATATAATACCGGATTCACCGAAAACGTCCATTCTTATGTAAATAATATCAATACGATAGAGGGCGGTACCCATCTTACCGGATTCAGGAGGGGACTCACTTCTACCTTGAAATCTTATGCGGACAAGAACGGTCTTCTCGCCAAGTTGAAATTCGACCTTGACGCATCCGACTTCCGCGAAGGGCTGACGGCCGTCATTTCCGTGAAGGTGGCTGAACCTCAGTTCGAGGGTCAGACCAAGACCAAACTCGGGAACAGCGAAGTGGATGCCATCGTTTCGTCTGCCATCAAGACGGCTCTCGAAAATTTCCTGGAGGAGAATCCGAGGGATGCCAAGTCCATCGTGGACAAGGTGATATTGGCTGCCACCGCGCGTCACGCGGCCCGCAAGGCACGTGACCTCGTACAGAGAAAAACGGTTATGTCAGGTGCCGGACTGCCCGGTAAACTGGCTGACTGTTCCGACAGGGACCCGGCCAAGTGCGAACTCTTCCTCGTGGAGGGAGATTCCGCCGGTGGAACGGCCAAGAACGGAAGGGACAGGAATTATCAGGCCATATTGCCGCTCCGCGGTAAAATTCTCAACGTGGAGAAGGCTCAGGAACATCGTATTCTGGAGAGCGAGGCGATACGCAACATATACACTGCGATGGGGGTTACCATCGGAACGGAGGAGGATGCAAACGCCGCCAACATTTCCAAACTGAGGTATCATAAAATTATCATTATGACCGATGCCGACGTCGATGGCGCGCATATTGCCACATTAATCCTTACTTTCTTCTTCCGCCGCATTCCGGAGATGATAAAGAACGGATATGTGTATATCGCGACCCCGCCGCTTTATAAGGTCAAGACGAAGAAAGGTGGTCAGGAACGTTACTGCTGGACAGAGGAGGAGCGCCTGAAGGCTATCGCCGACCTGGGCAAGGGGAATGAAAACGCCATCTATGTCCAGAGGTACAAAGGTCTTGGTGAAATGAACGCCGACCAGCTCAAGGATACCACCATGGATCCGAAAACACGTCTTTTGAGAAAAGTGACCATCGAAAATGCCGCCGAGGCGGACAGGATTTTCTCGATGCTGATGGGTGATGACGTACCTCCCAGAAGGGAGTTCATCGAGCAGAATGCCCGTTATGCCAATATTGATGCCTGAGAATTATCAAGTCGTTCCGAAAAACAGGTTCTGAATTATGGACGAAAGCAAATCCATCCTGAAGAAGTGGCAGTTCTATGTGGCACTGGCCTGTGTCGTCACCATCGTTATGATAGTGACTTTCCCGCGTGGAGCGACTTCGTTCAAATACCTTTATCAGATAGGACGTCCGTGGGCTTATGAAGATTTGATTTCACCCATAGATTTCCCCATTCTCAAGACTGAGGCGGAAATTCTTAAGGAGAGGGATGATAAGGCTTCTGCCATAGTGCCTTATTACCAGTATGACGAAACTGTCTGGCCGGAAGTCGTCAGTAAACTCAAGACTCTGCTGGTGGTGGATAATGCTTATGCCGATGTCATCTATAAACTGATAAGGCAGTTGAAGGAAGTTTACGATGAGGGAATAATGGATGACAACAGGCCGAAATCCGATGTGATACTGGTTCACAGGGGTATGCACGCATCTGATGTTCCCACTTCGTCCATATTGTCATTGTCTCAAGTACCCCCC
>JAZUEO010000115.1:0-13277 GCA_045640205.1 Candidatus Coprenecus sp.
GCCGGAAATCCCAGTTGGTGAACAAAACAGGGGTCCTGTGCTCACGGGCTTGATAAAGGCTTTCTGAAATGACTGGGTGTCAGAATGTGTGAACTTCTCCGGCTGAAAGCGAAACGTTCCCTTTGTATTGTTTCGCACCGCAGGTGAAGTTTTTCAGATTCAGGCTCCCTTCGATTACTTCAAGAGTCGGATGCCCGTCCCGGTTTTCCACGGTTCCCCAAGCGCTTCCGATACTCCAGAACCATTTGCCATCCGCATCCGTGATGGACATCGTCTCATCTACTCCGGAATAATGGAACGAACTATAAGCCAGGATGGTGGACCAGCTGGCCATCGAACGGGCATAATGATGTCCGCACTCGGGTTCGCTGAAGGGATTGCGCTTGGCCCCATCGAAACGGGCACGTATGGAAGAGATGCATTTCAATCCTTCCTCGACTATCCCCTCGTAAATCATCCCCGTCGCAGCCGTATATTCGAAGCCGGTCATCGACTCGTTGAAGTAGGGGAAGGGTACCTCAAGACGCCCCTTCGGCCAGGAAGCCATCAGCATACCTGCTTCATCTTCAAATAGATACGTTCTCATATTATTGAAGTGCCCGTATAGATTGTCGTGATAATTGTATTTCATCACGCTTTCCAGAGTCTTGTGAATCTTGTCCTTGTCCGCGAGGTGTCCCAGACCGCAGATGTGCGCCATATACTGACCGACAAGCTGGTCCACTAGACATGCCTTGCCAAGCTGGAAAGGAGGAATCTTGTCCGAATCCTCAGGCAGGAACGCGAAGCTTTCCGGGTCGGTGATTTTATGTTCGTAGTACTCCCCATTGAAAAGGACATTGTCGGCGTATGTAGAAGCTTTTTTGAAAATGGTCCGGCACTCCTTCGCAAAGGCCTTGTCCTTCATCGCAAGCGCCATCTCCTCCGCTGCGCGAAGGGCTCCCATATACCAGAAAGTCATCTGCCCGTTGGGACCGAAATAATTGACATCCATAGTATTATGCTGCGAACCTTCCATAATCCCGTCGCGGTTGGCATCCCAGCCCCTTTCGACCCAAGCGAAGGAAAGGGCTCTCTTGCAGGGCTCCCAATATGAGGCCAGGAACTCATTGTCCCCGCTCAGCTGCCATTCGCGGTAAAGTTTCATTATACACCCAAGCTGTCCGTCAGCCGCAGTGCTGCGGTTCTGCCCGGTATCGAACGGAAGTTCCGTGCGGAATGCCATCGCCCCGTCCTCGTGCAGCGCGATTTTGAATTCCACATCGCGCATAGTCCGCGCAAGGTCGGGGAACAGGAAAGCCGTGGCTGTCTCGTAGTTCCATACGTGGGTGCAGGAGCCTTGGCAGGAACCGAATCTGTCCATAACGCCTTCCCAGCCCATCAGGTGCCCGTCAGCGATGCGGAAAACGGTCTGTGAACGGAGGACGTTCAGATTATACAATGCGGCTTCCTTGATGGCATCCGGATAAGATGATGACAGCAGGGCGTTTACGAACGCGAGGGTACGTGCCTCATATTCAGGCAAAGCGGGCACTATCCGGCCTGCTGCGTCCCATGAGTCGGGATATTTCCCGCTATAATAGTTACCGACGATGTAATTATCCCAAGCCCAGGAGATTCTGTTCGGAAAATTCCAGGTTAAATAGAAATTGAAGGTCCGGGTCTCTCCCGGAACAAGACTCGCCTTCACGGCAAGGGAGCCCATCGGGTCCTGGTCTCCTCCAATGGAATGGCGGACACTTGCCACAGGATTGGAAATCAGACCGTCATCACTGAAATCATCCCAGAAGTTCAGGACAGAGTTCGCCCACGCATTATCGACGGAAAAAGTTCTGTAAGTGACCTTCTGGTCGGAGTCGGTGACAAGTGAGAAGTTACCCCAGGCGGGATGCTTCGCATCGGTGCTCTGCGAATAAAAATGGAGCCCCCTCAAACCTGCATCGGTATTTTCCTTGTATTCGTTCACGTTGCCCTTCGCGCCGACAGGGATGTAATCCCCCTTCCAGTCATAAGTGCTCTCCCTACCGTCCTTTCCTACAAAATTGCGGATGGACCCGCATACCGCCACCTCTACGGGAGAGTCGGTCACGTTGGTCACTTCATAACTGAGTACGGCTATGGGCAGGCTGCTCGCATCGGAATCTCCCGGAATCAGAGGATTGAATCCCTTTATTCTGACGCGTACGGGCATCGCTTCATCGGAAAGATTCACCTGTCCGAAGGGATAGGCCGCATCGAATGACGCGTTTCTGAATCTGGGCAGTCCGTGATGGTTCACCGGACGGCCTTCACAGTGGAGGTATTCCTGCGGATAAAGAGGTCCGGCCAACATTCTGGTAGCGGCTTCTCCATCGGCCTTCCGAGTATAGATGGCGAAAAAGGGCGCGTCATTTCCGTCCGTAACGGTGCTGTACCCCTTGCCGGGAACATTCATAATCTCCCAGTCGCGAAGTTCTCCGCGCCCTCCCAGAGAAACGGTTCCTGTCCCGATTCCTCCGAGAGGAAGTGCCACTCTCTGAAGATGAGCCGCATCATATTTTGTCAATACAGGCCACTCCTGTGGCTGCCAGGGCTGTGCCTCAAGAGTCGAGGCTATAAGTGCGGCCACCGCCGCCAAGTAAAATGTTTTCATACTTACAAATATACATTTTTTCACGGAAAAATGCAAAAGCACAAATTGTTTTCTCCAATATGAAAAATTTGTTAATAAAGGTCAGTTTTTGTAAATTTGTTGATTTGGAGGAAATACGCAGATGAATTTTATGGATTTGTTCAAAAAGTCCGTAGCGGAATATAGTCAGCGGACCGCTCTGGTGGACAGAAACGGAGAACGCAGTACCACTTATGCCGAACTTGACAGATTGAGTTCTCTTGTCGCCGGTAAACTGAAGTCTCTCGGTTTCGGTCGGGGGGATTTTATTCTCGTCAATATGGGACGCCGGATGGAATACATCGCTTCCTATCTCGGAATTCTCAAGCTGGGCGGCGTGGTGGTTCCCGTCGTACCCGATTATCCTGATGACAGAATCAGTTTCATCTGCAATGACTGTGGCTCACGTCTCACCATAACATCGGATTTTCTCTCTGATTTGGAAAAATACGAAGCTTTCGAAGTTCCGGCTGGAACGGACGAAGCGGAGCAAGACAGTGCACCTGCCCTTCTGGCGTACACTTCCGGCTCTACAGGCACTCCAAAGGGAATATTGTTCAGTACGGCGGATCTGGCCAGGGGCGCACTCCGCCACAGGGCGGTTTTCGATGGAATCGAACCGGTGATATATGCCGGAATGGCTTTGTTCTCATTCCTGCTTCAGATTATCGAATACCATACAGTCCTCTCCATAGGCGGTACCACCCACATACTCGAAGACGACGTTAGGAAATCCGCCGTTTCCATGGCTGCTTACTATAAGGAACACGGAATCACGGTAGGTATCATAACTCCTCAGATGTTGCGGCTGTACCGCAATGCCGATTCCGCCCTTCAACTCATCATCACTTGCGGTGAGCGTCTGTCCCGAGTGGCTCCGGAGAATTACCGGCTGCTTAATGGTTACGGAATGAGCGAGACGGCGGCCTTTGTCACTACTTTTCCTGTGGACAGGGCTTATGACAATACCCCCGTAGGCAAGAGTATGGACGGGGTGGAAGTGAAGGTTCTCGATGAGGCCGGGAACCCGGTCCCTGACGGAACCGAAGGGGAAATCTGCGCCCTTGGCGAATTTGATACCGTCTATTTCAAAGATTCCGAAAAGACGGCTCGTACAATGCGGCGTATGCCGGATGGCAGAACGCTTGTGCGTACCGGCGATATCGGCTATGTTAACGGAGACGGTGATATAGTGTTCTCAAACCGCAAGGACTGGATGGTCAAGGTGAATGGCCAGAGGGTGGAGACTCTCGAAATCGAAAGCCGCCTGCTGGATATGCCTCAGATAGAGAATGCGGCGGTGAAAGCTTTCGAAGATGCCGACTCCCAGAATTATCTCGTGGCTTACTATGTGGAAAAACAGCCGATGGATGAAGCCGCTCTTCGCGGGGAACTTTCCAGAACCCTGCCCGAATATATGATACCGCGCTTTCTGGTACGGATGGACTCGCTTCCGCGCAATGCCAACGGAAAGCTGGACCGTCTGGCGCTTACACCCCCTGCGGCTGACCGTTACAAGGCGGAATACCTCGCTCCGGCCGATGCTCTTGAAAAGGCTGTCTGCGATGCCTTCGAAGATGTATTGCGCTGCGGCGTGACAGGCACGGCAGACGACTTCTTCGCCCTAGGTGGGGACTCCATCAAGGTATTGCGGCTGCTGGAGCGGGTCGATGGTTACGGACTTACCCCCGATATGATATTCAAAGCCCGTACGCCTAAGGCAATAGCTGCGCTCTGTCAGGCTTCCCGTATGAAAAGAATTACCCACGGGGCCACGGCGCCGGGATTCTGCCCTCTCTCCGATTCGCAGCTGGGAGTATATCTGGACTGCAGTTCCGACCCCGCTTCAGTGAAATACAATATTCCCGTTCTCTGCCATCTGCCGGCACAGACGGACATCGGACGTTTCATTTCGGCGCTTAAAACGGTGGCCGGCAGCCACAAGGCATTGAACGTAAGCGTTACGGAACAGGGCGGCGTTCCCGGAATGCGCTTTGTCGGGAGGGAAATCACCGTCTCCGAAATGGAAACGGAAGATGTGGAAGAGACCGTGCGTACACTGGTCAAACCGTTCGACCTTTCCCACGGGCCCCTGTACCGCTTCCTGCTCCTGCATTGCCCGAAGGGCGACGCATTCTTCTTCGATATACATCACATAGTATTCGACGGTACGTCGATTACCGCATTCCTTGAGCAGATAGCCCTGGTATATGAGGGCGGAGAATGTCCGCAGGAAACTCTGGATATCTTCGATATAGCCTCTGCGGAAGTTTCACTTAAAGATACTGAGGAATACCGCAAGGCGCAGGATTTCTTCAGGATACGCTTTGATGGAATGGAATGTGATTCCACCCCCGTCCCCGACAGAATAACGGAGGAAGAAATTCAGGGAGCAGGGCACGTGAAACTTGTCGGAGAAGGCATTGCCCCTGCAGATGTGGAACATTTTACCCGGATGCACGGAATTACGGAAAACAGCCTGTTCCTCGGGGCCTTCGCATACGCTTTGGCCAAACTGAACGGGGCGCAGGAAAGTTATTTCTGCACGGTGGATAATGGAAGGCACGACCACAGACTCTCCGGTTCCGTAGGAATGTTCGTGCGGACTCTGCCGCTTTACAGCCCTGTGGATGAAAATCTCAAGGTCGGTGAATACCTTGCCGGAGTGCAGAAGATGATTTTCGACACTATGGCCAATGACTGTATGAGTTTCGGGGAGTTGGCTGCTGAATACGGGCTGGGTATGAGCGTTTCCTTCGTGTATCAGGCAGAAATGTTCACGGGACCGAAGATGGCCGGGGATGTCTTGGAGGTCACGAAACTGGAAACCTCCGACATACAGTCCGACATCCATTTCATGCTCTATAAAACGGACGGAGGATATACCCTTGACGTCGGATATCGACGGAAATTGTACACGGAAGGATTTGCGGAACGTTTTGCCGCAATGTATCTGAACGTAGTGCGGGAAATGCTCCGCGTCGATACACTCTCTGATGTGGAACTGGCCGATACAGCCGCCCGTGAGACCATAAGGACCTTCAATCTCACTGAACTTCCATACGAAGAGAATACCACCGTAGTGGATCTTTTCCGTGCTCAGGCTGCACAGACACCCGACGGTCTCTGCCTTGTTTATGAGGACAAGAAATTCAGTTATGCGGAAGTGGACCGCATTACAGACGCTCTGGCAGGAAGACTGATGGCCTCCGGAATGACACACGGTTCCGTGGTGGGCATATTGATACCGCGATGCGAATATATGCTGCTGGCATCGCTCGGAGTCCTTAAAGCCGGATGTGCGTATCTGCCTCTGGACCCCACTTATCCCGAAGACAGACTTAATCTGATGGTCAGCGATTCGGGGGCGCGGATGCTCATCACCACACCGGAACTCAGCGGGGTGATTTCCGATGAGTTCAAAGGGGAAAGGCTGATGACCGACAATATCTGTCACAGCCCTCAGGCTTCAGTGGAACTGCCGGTGCTGAAGCCCGACGACCTCTTCATCATCCTCTACACTTCCGGTTCGACAGGACTGCCTAAAGGAGTGATGTTCAAGCATTCCAATACGCTGGTTACGGCTCTTTGGGAACGCCGCTTCTACGGTCTGGGACCGGGGTCTAACGTTACGGCTTACGCGAGTTTCGGCTTCGATGCGAACGTGTTCGATACATACGCCACCATCATATCGGGTGCCGCACTGCATATCATATCGGACGAAATACGGCTTGATCTGCCCCGATTGCGCCGCTACTTTAATGAAAACGGCATCACCCACGCCACTATGACCACGCAGGTGGGGCGTCAGTTCGCGCAGATGGGTGGATTCGAAAGCTTGAAATTCCTCAATGTGGCGGGAGAGAAACTCACCCCTCTGACACCTCCGGAAGGATTCAGCCTGTTTAATCTCTACGGACCCACAGAGGGTTCCATTCTGGCCAGTGGCTTTCTGGTGGACCGCCGGTACAGGGATATCCCCATAGGCCGTCCCATCGATAATGTGAAACTCTATGTAGTGGACCCTCAGGGAAGACTTCTTCCTCCGGGGGCATCCGGGGAACTCTGGATTACCGGACCGCACGTCACGGGAGGCTATCTGAACCGTCCCGAAAAGACGGCTGAGGCGTATGTAGTCAATCCATTCTGTCACGATAGGGGATATGAAAGGGCTTACCGTACGGGTGACATAGTCCGTTTTATGGAAGACGGTAATCTGCAATTCATAGGACGGCGGGACGCTCAGGTGAAAGTGCGCGGTTTCCGTGTGGAACTGACCGAAGTGGAGGAGGTGATACGCAGGTTCGAAGGAATAAAGGATGCTACAGTGGCGGCATTCGACGACCCTTCCGGTGGTAAGTTCATAGCCGCCTATGTCGTTTCTGACGGGCAGGTGGACGTGTGGGCGCTTGAGAACTTCATCCGCAGCGAGAAACCGCCTTATATGGTGCCGGCGGTGACTATGCAGATAGAGAGCATTCCTCTGAATCAGAACCAGAAGGTGAATAAGAAGGCCCTTCCGCATCCTCAGCGTAAGGCGGAGAATATCGTTCCGCCTGAAACCGACACACAGCGCAGGATATGCTCCATAGTGGCTGAAGTGCTGGGCCACGACTGCTTCGGCATAGATACAAATCTATTCGAGGCCGGTCTTAGCTCCATCGGAATTTTGAAACTGAACGTGCTGCTCGGCACAGACTTCGATGTATCGGTGAAAATAGATGACATAAAATCGAACGAAACGGTCAGGAAACTGGAGACACTGCTGCTTTTGTCATTGGAGTCAGTCTCCTACGAACTTCAGGTGGATTATCCCCTTACTCAGACCCAGATGGGAATTTTCGTGGAGTGCAGTTCTGCTCCCGATTCCATATCGTACAACATCCCCGTGATGTTCGTTCTGGGACAGAGCGTGGAACCGGACAGGCTGATATCTGCGGTTAAATCGGCCATAAACGCTCATCCTTATGCCAAGACAACGCTCTTTGCAGATGCGGACGGCAATATCCGTGCCCGCAGGAATGACGATGCCCCGGTGGAGGTAAGCGTGAAGGAAATGGAGCACATCCCGGACGGAGGGCAATTGGTACATCCGTTTACACTTCTGGACTCCCCTCTGTACAGAGCATCTGTGATACTTACACCGGAAGGAAACTGTCTGTTCCTGGATTTCCATCATATCATTTCGGACGGTACTTCGGAGGCTGTTCTTCTGGCCGACATCGACCGCGCTTACGCGGGAGAGACCCTTGTACCGGAAAAATTCAGCGGATTCGAGGCGGCCCTCGAAGAGGAGCGGGCCCGAATGTCCGAACGATACGTGAAGGCCCGGGAGTATTACACCGGAGTGTTCAGCGGCTGCGAGACGGAGTGTCTTCCTCCGAAATCACCTGAAAGAGGGATGGACGCGGATTTCTCGCGGGGGAGCGCAGAGAATGAGAAGGGGAGGGCGCCCGCCGGAAGGCTGACGGTGCGCCTTGGAGTACCGGTCGATGCAGTCAGAGAGTTTTGTGATATCAACAGTCTGACTATGAACGCCTTCTTTAATTCGGCATTTGGTTTCACCCTGAGTCGTTTCTCCGGTAGGGATGAAACGGTGTTCACCACCATCTACAACGGCCGGAGCGATTCCCGTCTCTCCACGGCATTTACGATGCTCGTCAAGACACTTCCGGTTCTTATACGCCCGGATAACGATTCTGAAATCACCGACTTGATAAGGTCTATCCAGAACCAGCTGATGGACAGTATGTCCAACGACCTGTTCTCCTTCGCCGAGATTTCGCGGGAATTCGGTATCAAGTCGGACATTCTCTTCGCATATCAGGGAGACAATTTCCACTTCGACAGCCTCTGTCAGGACAGGGCGGAATTCCGTTCACTTCTTCCACCCGTGGCCAAGGCACCCCTCACACTGGATATGAACATTACAGGGGGAGTCTTCGAAATCAATGCTGAATATAGGAAAGATTATTTCTGTGAAGCTTATGTCAGGGCATTCATAGATGCTATGGAACGGGCCGTTATGGGATTCCTGGAGGGAGGAAAACTCAAGAATGTATCCCTGCTGTCTCCATCCGCTTCTGAAAAACTGGCCCGAATCAATGATACCGCCAGGGATTATGAATGCGTCAGCGTGAACCGCCTTTTCGAGAGGCACGCTGCCGCCAATCCTGCGGGAACAGCGGTCATCTGTGACGGACGTTCACTTAGCTTCGAAGAACTGAACCGTCAGGCTAACCGTCTGGCTCATAAACTTATAGAAAATAGAGTGGGACGTGACAGCGTGATAGGGATGATTCTCGACAGAAGCATTCTCCTATGCGTCGCTGAACTGGGCATACTCAAGGCCGGCGGGGCGTTCCTCGGAATACTGCCCGATTATCCCGACGAACGTATATTGTATTGTCTGACAGATGCCGGCAGCCCTGTTCTGCTGACGACTGCCGATATCAAGGCCGCCCGTCCCGAACTTTTCAGCCCCGACAGACCCTACCGTACCCTTGTGCTGGAAGACGTGCTTTCCGGGACTTCCCGAACCGGGTGTGAGGAAAACCCGAACATAGATATTCCTGTAGATTCGTTGGCTTACTGCATCTATACTTCGGGTTCGACAGGTAAACCGAAAGGGGTGATGATAGAGCACCGTAATCTGGCTTGTCTGGCTGAACCGGCGGATTTTACATACAAGTTCTTCCACGGCTCGGAGGGCGGGAAAGTGGTTCTGGCCCTCGCTTCCATCTCATTCGATATGTCCATAATGGACAATCTCCTGCATCTGATGGCCGGAAGAACGGTTTGCATCGCCACTGAGAAGGAGATACATAATCCGGTCAGTCTGGCATCCTGCATCAGAAACGGACAGGTGGACTTAGTGGTCGCTACCCCTTCCATATTGACGAACTATATCAGTGTACCGGAGTTCCGGGAGGCTCTTTCCTCTGTCCGCACCCTGGTTTCAGGGGCTGAATCTTTCCCGGTATCACTGTATGACGAATTGAGGAAAATCTCTCCGGATATGCACATTATCAACGGTTACGGACCTACGGAATGTACCGTAACCTGCTGCTGCAAACTTATCGGGAGCGGCAGCGGGATTACCATCGGCGGTCCCACAGCCAATACGGCTTTCTACGTACTCGACAAGGCCGGCAATGTCCTGCCTCCCTTCGCCTGTGGGGAACTTATTATCTGCGGCGATTTGGTGGGGCGCGGATACATCAATCTCCCGGCCAGGACGGCTGCATCATTCTTCAGATTAAATGGTCTTCCGGCATATCACAGCGGTGATACCGTGCGTTTGAACGGTGATGGGGAGGTGGAATTCTTCGGAAGAATAGACAATCAGGTCAAACTACGCGGTTTCCGTGTGGAACTGGATGAAATCGAAAGGTGCATCGTGGCGTTCGAAGGAGTGAAGCAGTGTAAGGTGGTAGTCCGCAGCAACGGTTTCGAAAATTATCTGGCCGGATTTTTTACCTCTGACAGCCAGATAGACATAACTGAACTTACTGCATTTCTCAAATCACGTCTGACTTACTATATGGTGCCGGATGTGATGATGCAGATAGAGAGCATTCCACTTACCGCGAGCGGCAAGGTTAATGTCAAGGCTCTCCCCGAAATAAAGCGCGAGAGCAGGAAGAAAGGGGAGCGCAAGGCCCCGAAAAAATCACTGGAGCAGCAGATTTGTGACCTGTTCGGATCTATCCTGGGACAGGATGAATATTTCGCCGATGATAATTTTTTCGAAATGGGGGGGACTTCCCTCTCCGCTTCCAAAGCCATTATGCAACTGATGTCCAAGGGTATAAAGGTGGAATATCAGGACATCTTCGACCATCCAACCCCTGAAGAACTTGCTCAGTACATCGAATCGCAGAAGCGTGAAACTTCCGATGCCGGTGCTTCAGAGGCTGCCATTGCCGGAGATTCCGGAATCGTCACGGAACCTGAAATCCGGGAAACGCTGAAGTACAATACCATCGAGTTCGCGCATCTCGTGGAGAGGGAACCCGTCGGAGACGTACTGCTTACCGGAGCTGTCGGATTTTTGGGCATCCATATCCTCAAGGAACTGCTTGACCGCCGTGAGGGGCGTGTCATCTGTCTGGTGAGGCGAGGGGATATGGCCTCTTCGGAACTGCGTCTGGAAAATATGCTGATGTACTATTTCGATAATCCGTTCGAGGAAGCGTTCATCGACCGCATACAAGTGTTGGATGCTGATATCACCGATGACAATATAGTAGAAAAACTCGCTGACATTCACTTCGATACACTTATTAACTGTGCTGCCGTAGTGAAACATTACGCTTCCGATGACATCATCGAAAAGGTGAATGTCCACGGAGTGGAAAACCTTATCACAGCGGCCCGGACCGCGGGTGCCAGAATGATTCAGATATCCACAGTGTCCGTACCCGGTGTGCATACTGCCCGGACCTATATCAGGCAGGTCAAAATGCACGAAAATGAACTCTTCGTCATAGACGATATGGATAACAAGTACTGTATATCCAAATATCACGCAGAACTGAAGATGCTGGAGGCTATCAGAAACGGACTCCGAGGAAAAATCATCCGTGTGGGGAACCTGATGGGGCGTCACAGCGACGGCGAATTCCAGATAAACTTCAATACCAATGCGTTTATGAATGCCCTGAGAGGTTTTGTCACCATAGGCAAGTGTCCCATCAGTCACGCCACCGACCCGATGAACTTCTCGCCTATTGATATGACAGCCAGAGCCATAGTGCTGCTTTCAGGTACCGATGACAGGTTTACTGCCTTCCACGCCGACAGTCGTTTCGGCTTCGACGAAATGCAGCTTATCGAAGCCAGCAATCGCTGTGGTCTCAGCATCAAAGCTGTTTCCGACGAGGAGTATTATGCCGATTACTACAGGATGCTGGGAGACTCCAAGATTAATTCCAAACTGCAGGGACTTGTCACGAACGACCGTCCTGACCTGCATATGGTCGAAACGGATAATCTGTTCTCTGCCAATGTGCTTTACCGGCTCGGCTTCTCCTGGCCTCTGGTGGACAGTTCGTATCTGGAGAGAGCCATAGAAAGTCTTCTTACACTTGACTATTTCGAAGCTGATGAAAATTGAAATGAAAAATTCGATAGCGCGGAAACTGTCACTCAGAGTGTCAGTGGTGCTTTTGGCCGCATTCATACTGCTGCTCGCCGGGGCTTTCTACTCCATCATTTCCCTTGTAAGGGTGGATGCCGAACGTTATGCCAAATCACTTGGGGGAATTTATTCGGACCTCATCATTTATGATGCGGAGAAAGCCAATGTGCCGATAGACTTGTCGTACAGCGATGAACTTTCATACTTCGGGGAATATATGTGCAGCTGGTATCGTGTGGACTGCATCTTCGCTTATGTCCCAGACCTTGAAAAAGGAACGATAAAGTATCTGTCGGTGACGTGGAAGGACAGTGAAACCGGAGAAATCAATGAAGACCATATGGTGGGCAGGGAAGAAGAATACACTCTTACGGAAGGGGAAAAAGCTGTATGGAACGGAGAAAAAATGTTCGCTATCGAGGAAAGTGATACTTTCGGAAGGGGACTCTTCGTATCAACGGCTGTCAACGATGCCTTCGGAAACCGCTCGATGACGGGGGTAGTCGTGTCTGTGAATGACCTTCTCGGAAGTGTGATGAACGTTTTCGCGCTTATATGCCTGGCTCTTTTCGGAATAATAGTGCTTATAGCGGTATTGCTCTATCTGCTGATAGTGAGGATGGTTTCCAAACCTGCGCAGCGCATATCCGAAAGAATGTCGGAATATGTGGCAGGCGGCAAGCGTTCTGTCTTGAAACTGGATTCGGACGAAAGTGACGAGTACACTATGATGGTCGATGCCTTCAACCATATGACGGAGGATATGGACAGATATGTGGAGGATATTTCCCGCCTGAACAGGGAGCAGGAACGCCAGAAGGCTGAAATGGACATTGCCGTAGATATCCAGAAGAACATCCTGACATCTGCGGTGGCATCTCTGGACCATTGCGCCGTCAAGGCGGTGATGAAACCGGCCAAAAATGTCGGGGGAGACCTGTATGACTATTTGCAGCTGGACGGCACCAGAACGATGATAGTCATAGCGGACGTGTCCGGGAAGGGTATTCCGGCGGCACTGCTGATGGCCGTTGTTCTTACACATTTCCACCAGCTGGCCAGAATGGGCTATTCCCCTGCAGAGATACTCGGGGCTGTCAATGACTCTTTCTCTCAGAAAAATACGAGATTGATGTTCGTAACCGCTTTTGTGGGAATATATGATTCGAAGACGGGAATGTTGACCTATGCCAATGCGGGTCACAATCCGCCTTATGCCATCCGTGACGGTCTCGAACTTCTGTGCGGCTCGGAGGGTATTCCACTTGGAATTTTCGCAGGTGAAAAATATACCGATTCGCAGGTGAAAATCGAGAACGGGGATACAGTATTCCTTTATACTGACGGTGTCAGCGAAGCCGTAAATGAGGCTGGTGAGTTTTATGGAGTCGAGCGTTTGGAAAGTGTTCTGAAGGAAGAAGCCGCTGCGGGAAAAAGGCACTTCATCGAGGCTGTCGAAGCATCTGTCCGCTTATTCGCCAGTCA
>JAZUEO010000116.1:0-5656 GCA_045640205.1 Candidatus Coprenecus sp.
TGGCATCAGTACAAAGGCTGTTGAGAAGCACCTGTCAAAATTGAAATCAGAGGGTGCTATCTCCAGGATAGGTCCCGACAAGGGCGGCCATTGGGAGGTACACTGAAATCAAATTGCCTTTTAGTTTATGAACACCTTATTATCATCTGCCCAGACGTGTGAATCAAGAACGGATGCTGTAACATTCGCATAGCCAAATAACTTTTGCTGAAAGAAAAAATAGAAAGTTGTGCACGAGACTGGTTATCTTCCAAGCATGTTCAAAGCGACAAAGCGTTATACTGTTTTTTACCAGAGCTGTCATTGAAATGACATACTTCGGATAATTGTCATTAATCTTTTTGAGATTACCGTCTCTGCCCGGTAATAACAATGATTTGCCCTTTACCAATCCAAGAACTTGGACGCGTATTTCTTGCGCAATACTATTTCCTATAAGAAACAAAAATAATAACTCTGTGCTTTTTGTTTCCCATTAATAACAATACATGTAGTTAGTATGACTTACCTTAAAGTAATTCGGCTCAGAGTTTCAGGGCTATGGCACGGAGCATATCGTCTATCATGGCATCCATATCCCATTTCGGATTCCAATCCCATTCTGACCGAGCACAGGAATCATCCATTATGTCGGGCCAGGAGGCTGCGATGGCTGCCTTGACCGGGTCAATGTCATAATCCCAGGTAAAGGAAGGAACACGTTTCTTGATTTTCAGGAAGAGTTCTTCGGGGCAGAAGCTCATCGAGGCGATATTGAAACTGTTACGGTGTATCAGTCTGGCAGGTTCCGCTTCCATCAGCTGAACGACCGAGTCAAGTGCATCGGGCATATAGAGCATATCCATATAGGCATCAGAAGGAAGCGTGCAGGTATAGTGACCGTTCTTGAGAACTTCATAGAAGACTTCGACAGCATAGTCTGTGGTTCCGCCTCCCGGGAGACATCCGTTGGAGATGATGCCGGGAAATCTGACGCTTCTGGTGTCAACACCGAATTTGGAGTGGTAGTAGTCCGAAAGCAATTCTCCGGAAACCTTGCATATCCCATACATCGTGTCCGGGCGCATGATAGTATCCTGCGGGGTGTGGTCGTGCGGGGTACTGTTTCCGAATGCACCGATGGAACTCGGTGTGAAAAGGGCTGTATGGAATTCCTTGGCCAATGTCAATGAATTCAGAAGGGCCCCCATATTGATTTTCCAGGCGAGCTCGGGATTCTTTTCCCCTGTGGCGGAGAGCAGGGCCACGAGATTGAATATGGTATCAATGTCATATTTTTTGACTGTGTCACCATATTCGTTGAAGTTCAAGGCATCAAGTCTGACGGAACGGGCATATGTGCTCATCCGTGTGACGTTTTCATCTTTCAGGTCGGCGGCGATGACGTTGTCGTGGCCATATATTTTCTGGAGGTGGGGTACCAGTTCGGTACCTATTTGTCCACCTGCACCAACTACAAGTATACGTTTCATCGAATAGACAAATAGTACTACAAAAATACGAATTTTATCTATTTTTGTACTATGAATTTTGAATTGATAAGCACAGACCCGCAGTCGAATGCCAGATGCGGCAGGATTACCACCGACCACGGTGTCATCGAAACTCCCATTTTTATGCCGGTAGGAACCGTAGGTTCTGTCAAGGGAGTGTACCACAGAGACTTGTCTTCGGATATCAATGCAGAAATCATACTTGGGAATACTTATCATCTTTATCTGAGACCCGGACTTGATATCTTGAACAGGGCGGGAGGACTGCATCGGTTTATTCATTGGGACAGGCCGATTCTTACGGACAGCGGTGGATTTCAGGTCTTTTCCCTGGCTGAAAACAGGAAACTTTCTTCAGACGGGTGTACTTTCAGTTCCCATATCGACGGTTCCCGTCATACTTTCACCCCGGAGAACAATATCGATACCCAGAGGAAAATAGGTGCCGACATTATTATGGCGCTCGATGAGTGCTGTCCCGGGGACGCGGACAGGGAGTATGCCGTCAAATCCCTGAAATTGACGCAGAACTGGCTGGAACGCTGTATCAAGCGTTTTGATGAGACGGAAGCTCTGTATGGGTATTCCCAGACATTGTTCCCCATAATACAAGGGTGTGTTTATGATGATTTGAGGCTGAAGGCGGCCGAACATGCCGTGGGATTCAATCGCGAGGGCTATGCCATCGGCGGTCTTGCCGTAGGCGAACCCACCGAAGAGATGTACAGAATAATCGAACTGCTTCACCCGGTTCTTCCGGCAGACAAACCACGTTATCTGATGGGGGTGGGAACTCCTGAAAATCTGCTTGAGGGGATAGCGAGAGGGGTGGATATGTTTGACTGTGTGATGCCGACCAGGAATGGAAGGAACGGAATGCTGTTTACATGGAACGGAAGAATCAATATCAGAAATCAGAAATGGGCCGACGATTTTTCTCCCATTGATGAAAACGGAACGTCTTTCGTGGACAGATATTATACGAAGTCTTATCTGCGCCATCTGTTTGTGGCAGGGGAGATGCTTGGAGCTCAGATAGCCAGCGAGCATAATCTGGCTTTCTATCTGGATGTGGTCCGTCAGGCCAGAATTCACATCGCGGCAGGAGATTTCCTGTCCTGGAAAGAGGAAGCGGTAAAAAAACTCAACGGGAAACTATAGAGAATGAAACACGGATTTCTTGGCATAGGAATTCTGGACAGGTACATCATCAAGAAGTTCATTCTGACCTTCTTCGTGGCCTTGCTGCTCATAATTCTGATAGTCATAATCTTTGACGTCAGTGAGAAAATCGATGATTTCGTGGAGAAGGAGGCATCCTTGAAATCGATAGTGTTCGATTATTATCTGAATTTCATACCGTACTTCATCAATATGTTCAGTCCTCTGTTCACCTTCATTACGGTAATTTTCTTTACCTCAAAACTGGCGGCCAACAGCGAAATAGTGGCGATTCTGGCCGGTGGGGTATCTTTCAGGAGACTGATGTATCCATATTTTCTTTCAGCCTTTATCATTTTCCTGTTCAGTCTCTCGCTGAACTTGTTCGTGATACCTGATGCCAACAGGAAACGGCTCGATTTCGAGAGCAAGTATGTCCATTCACGGTATGTTAATACCAACAGGAATATGCATTATCAGGTGAGCCCGGGTACATATCTTTATGTGGAATCGTTCAGCACCTTCAACAATACCGCTTACCGTTTCACCCTGGAGAAGATGGAAGACAATGAACTGGTCTCCAAACTCAGCGCAGAGAGTGCACGGTGGGATTCTACGGCTGCCCTGTGGCGTCTGAACAATTATATATTGAGGGATTTTTCTTCCGGAACCGAGGTGGTGGACATAGGTGAGAAACTGGATACTTCCATAGCCATTACAGTAGATATCTTTTATCTTCAGGATGATTCGATGGAGGCCCTCAACAGAAAGGATTTGGCTGAATTCATAGCGACTCAGAAGATGAGAGGAGATTCGATGGTGAAGTATTCCCTGATGGAAAGGAATAATCGTCTTTCGCTTCCCTTTTCGGCATTCATACTCACTTTGATAGGGGTGTCTCTTTCATCGAAGAAGAGGAGAGGCGGTATCGGACTGAATCTCGGAGTGGGGATAGCACTAAGTTTCAGTTACATATTGTTTATGAGATTCAGCCAGATGTTCGTGGTAACAGACACTCTTCCGCCTTTTGTGGCGGTTTGGCTGCCGAATGCTCTGTTCGCGGTTATAGCGGCAGTGCTTTACAGACTGGCTCCGAAATAGACATCATCCCAGCCGGAATGCCATCCGGCGAGGAAATCTCTTGTGCAGAGACGCTTTTTCCCTGCTGTCTGGAGTTCCAGAATTTCCAAACTTCCACAGGCACATTCGACCAGAATTCTCTTCTTCCCGTCAGAAATCACCTTTCCCGGTTTTTCGTGCTGCCCGTCAGATGTCCCGACTCTTGACGCGAAGATTTTTACGTCTATGCATTTGTCCCCTTGTCTCAAAACTGTATGTGTCGCGGGATATGGACTCAAGCCTCGTATCCTGTTATGTATTTCGCGGGCGGATGTGCTCCAGTCGATTTCCATAGTTTCCCGCGTTATTTTGGGCGCAGGGCAGGTAAGAAGTGAATTGTCCTGGGGAAAAGCTTCAGCCTGACCGAGGAACAGCGCATCTACGGTGCGTGGAACAAGCAGGCTGCCTATACTCATAAGGCGGTCATAAAGAGTTCCGAGGTCGTCTTCGGGAAGAATCGGGGTCTTCTCCTGAAAGAGTATGGCTCCTGTGTCAATGTCTTCATCAAGAAGAAAAGTCGTTACTCCTGTTTCCGTTTCACCGTTTATTATGGCCCAGTTGATGGGGGCTGCACCACGGTATTTCGGAAGCAGTGAAGCGTGGAGATTGAATGTGCCGAGGCGGGGCATGCTCCAGATAACCTTAGGCAGAATTCTGAATGCTACCACCACGAAGATGTCGGCGTTTATTTTTTCGAGCGCTCCTATGAATTCAGGGTCTTTTAATTTTTCCGGCTGGAGGATGGGAATCTGAAGTTTTTCCGACAGAATGAAATTCTTGACGGCGCTGACATTCATTTTCAGTCCTCTTCCTGAGGGTTTGTCCGGCACAGTTACTACGGCGGCTATGTCATAGCCGCCCTCGATGAGGGCTTTGAGGGGACCTGTCGCGAATTCAGGTGTCCCCATATATACTATTCTGGGTCCGGCTACAATATTATTCATTGGCTTTTTTTCTGACGGAAAGGGATTTGCCTTCGGTCAGGAATGCCACAATACCTTTCCAAATGAGTTTGAAAAATAATCCGACGGCTTTGAAGTCGAAGGATTTGTCCTTCGTAGCCGACCATGTCATTATGAATCCGAGGGGAAGAAGTACGAATGTGGATATGAAGGCACCCATAAACGGCGTGGCTTCTCCGTCTCTGGCCAGTTTCTTTCCGGTGATATCAATGATGTAGTATATGATGAACAGCAGGGCGGATACGATGACAGGAACACCCAATCCGCCTTTTCTTATGATGGCCCCAAGCGGTGCGCCTATGAAAAAGAAAATGAAACACGCCAGTGAAAGGGTGAACTTTCTGTAGGATTCAAGGTCGATTCGTCGGATGAGCCATTGATTTCTATCTACTTCCCTTGTATATTCCTGCATAGTGGAAACCGCTTTGTCAACGGCATTTATGGCTTGTTGTAATGCTCGTTTTTCATCTTCCGCATTGGCCCAGCTTATCAGGGTGTCAGGTTCAACTTTCGCATTGCGTTCCACGAGGATTTTATTCTGAGCGGTATCCAACTGTCGCGGCTGTGCCAATGACAGGTCATAAATGATTTTACATTCGTGGCTATCCATTATGCGGTCATTCAGCGTACCTATTGAATCCCTGTCGTAGCGGAGTTGTCCGAGGTTCATAGCCATCACTTCATTACCGTAGCGGCTGGAATCTGATTTTTCGAATTCATAGTTTTCCAGAGGGACTACGACGTCCTGTCTCTTGAATGAGATTTTCTGCAGAATCACCGAAGTGTCTCTGTAACTGACATTATTTTCATCTTCGTATGAAATGCCGTTATAGAGAGTGAGAATAAGTGATTTGCGGTCGGCTGTGGATTTGATGGTTCCGGAATCTGCGAGGGTGACTGATGTATTGCCTTTGTGCGAAG
>JAZUEO010000117.1:0-2300 GCA_045640205.1 Candidatus Coprenecus sp.
CCCAGGAATTCTTCACGATGAAATAAGGTTTGCCGTTCTGATCGGTAGCCTTCCCATAAATATGCATACCGTGGTCATCTGTGGTCTGGTATGTATCATATCCTTCCTGACGGAGTTCAGGAGTAATTTCAAGTTCCGGGCATGGTTCCTCAAGGGCTTTAGACTTGAGCTCTTCGGGTTTGGCACCTATCCAGCGGGCTTCATCGGTACCTGTCTCTTTGGCTGCCTCCTTCATAGCTTCATAGTCAGGAACTATTCCAAGTCCTGCTCTTGAAAAACCGTTCTCACTTACATCGGAAGCCCAGGCGACTGTATAACCTGTGGAGAGAGCATTGTTTATTATTTCGACCAGTTCATCGAGGGGTACGTTATAGGACTCTTCCCAAATCCAATTGTCGGGAACCAACTGGACTGTCTTCTCATAATATGGTACGTGAGTCCACGATACTATATCGACATAATCGTTCAGATCGATTCCGAGTGATTCCATATAGGTCTTGGGAGTATATTCCTTTCCAGCAGATTCGAAATTCTCAGGAATAGGACCGAGATAAGCGTCCATAATACCCTTGAAACCGTTCTTCCACGCTGTCGATAGCTTTTTATTGGGATTTTTTATCATCACGTTCACGTATGCCTTGGCCAGTGCATCCAGCTCACCGTGGCGATGCTTGTCGGTTCCGTAATTCAGTCCGGGCATAGTGGACTCGGGAACGGCTCCGTATTTCTTCATTATCTGAAGGACGTTTCCGAAGGAACTGCCACCACCGAACTCGAGAGCTCCGTGAAGACGGACGAACTTTTCAGCCCTGTCCTGATAGGCGTGGCTGATAAAAAACATTTCGGAAAGGTCGAGCTCACCGGTATAACCATTCTTGAGAATCTCAGATTCGAAAAATGAAACAGAGGAAAAGGCCCAGCAGGTACCTGAGGATGCCTGATTTTTTATGGAAGTGACAGGCAGTTCAATTTGGGTGGTAAACTGATAACCTTCAGGTTTTGCTTCTTTCGCTTTTTTCTTCTGAGCGGAAAGAGGAGTGGATACTGTCAGCAGTGCCGCTGCACATAGAAGAATAGTTTTAAGTTCCATATCTGTATTTATTTAGAAAATTCATTAACCATTTGGTCGAGGGTATCATTGGCGTTTTCACCCTTTGCTCCGAAATAGAACTTGATTTTGGGTTCTGTTCCGGATGGACGTACTGCGACCACGCCACCGTCCGCTGTAAAGAAGCGAAGCACATTGGACTTGGGAAGTCCGGTCTTTTCCGGCTCGTTGTAATCGATGATTTTCGTCACTTTCGAGCCTGCGATTACTGAAGGAGGATTCTCACGATACTCCTTCATCATATTCTGAATCTGTTCCACGCCGTCCTTTCCCTTGCGCACCACTGAAACCAGCCGTTCGCGGTACAGTCCGAATTCGGCATAAATCTTATCCATCAGCTGATAAAGGGTGAGCCCCTGATCTGCAGCCCACGCCGCACATTCAGCGATAAGGGAGCAAGTCACCACAGAATCCTTGTCACGGACGAATTCTCCGGCATTGAAACCGTAACTTTCCTCCGCGCCACAGATGAATATACGTTTGCCCTCATTATTGCGGACGATTTCAGCTATATATTTGAAGCCGGTAAGCACATCATATATCTGGACACCGTACTTGGCGGCGATGGCATGCATCAGCTGGGAAGATACTATGGTAGTCACCACATACGGAGCATTTTCTATCTTTCCGAGTTCGTTCCAGCGGGTAAGCATATAGTACATCAGCATCGAAGCCGTCTGATTCCCGTTGAAAAGAACCATTTTTCCATCATTGTCACGGACAGCGATACCCACACGGTCGGCATCCGGGTCAGAAGCCATAGCGAAATCAGCACCGATTTTTTCAGCCAGTTCGACAGACATCTTCATCGCTCCCGGTTCTTCGGGATTCGGGGAAACTACCGTCGGGAAATCTCCGTCGCTGATTTCCTGGTCCGCCACCGTATGCACATTGGTAAAACCGAGTTCCTTCAGGGAACGTGGAACAAGTCTGACTCCGCATCCGTGAAGAGGGGTATAAACCATTTTCATATCACTATGGCGCTTTACGGATTCAGGAGAGAGCATAAGCGAGTGGATGGATGCGAGATACCTTCGGTCGATATCCTCACCAATAAGCTCTATTCTGGTCGCCTGCTCTCCGCTGAAGTTCACCATAGAAGGGTCAGTGATTTTCTTCACCTCTTCGATAATTTCCGTATCATGCGGTGAGGTAATCTGCGCACCGTCACTCCAGTATGCCTTGTAACCGT
>JAZUEO010000118.1:0-2141 GCA_045640205.1 Candidatus Coprenecus sp.
CTGTTTACTCACTCGCTTGTTGATAGAAATCATTCAACAAAGGTAATGAATTTTCAGATATTGCCGCGGCCATATTAAACGGATAAAGTCCACTTTTCAACTGAAATTGCCCTATTCCCATTCCCCGGCAACTATTTGTAAAAACGAGTTAAAGAGGCTCTCAGGCTCTTGTTCTTTACTAATAAAATTAGTATTTTTGTATGTGCAACGTTTAATGAACGTTGATATATCAAGATATTTCAGGCACACATCGGGACTTATATGAAAACGCAGCGTATTTTAACGAATATCTATCTTTGATAGAATAATATGTCAGCACTGAATGATTCAAATCTTTGACATACCGGACGGATTTGATACCACTGAGGAACTGGAAAAACTTCTTCCTCGCCTTCCGCAGTGGCGTCTGCAAAAAGTGCTGTCATATCGCCAGGTCATTGACAGATTCCTCTGTGCCAAATCTTTTCTGATGCTTGAAAATATGCTTCGTGAGCATTTCGGACTGACCGGATGTCCGGAGTTTTCATACGATAGCCACGGGAAACCCTGCTTCCGGGATTATCCGGGAATATTCTTTAACATCAGCCATTGCCACAGGGGGATAGCCTGTGCCGTTATGGACAAGCCTGTAGGGATAGATATCGAAGAAATTCAGTTTAACGAAGACCTTGCAAAAGTTATCTTCAATCCGGAGGAACTGGAGGCTGTCAGGAGTGCAGATGAGCCGGCAGTAAAGTTTACGGAATTCTGGACCCGCAAGGAAAGTTTCCTGAAACTTACCGGAGAAGGCCTGAGAGACAATCTGAAAGATGTACTTTCCGATGCGAATGAGGCTAATATCAGCACAGGAATCAATCGTCCTGTCGGTTATGTTTATTCAACAGCCATATGAATACAATTACCACAAATGCTCCAGCAGGATTTTCAATCCTATCCCTATCAATATCAAGCCTCCCACGAATTCGGAACGTTTTCCGAAACGGACACCGAGAATTCCACCGGTTTTCAATCCTAAAAGAGAAGCCAGAGCGGTAATCAAAAAAATCATTGCAAATCCCGCCATAGCACGAACAGATGTCATTTTTATCAGAGCAAGTGAAATACCAGTAGCCAAAGCGTCAATGCTCGTGGCTATTGCCAGCACACACAGACTGCCTGTCCTAAGCAAATTAATGGATGATATGGAAGTTTCTTTCGAGAAACCTTCCCGAATCATATTCACCCCTATATAAGACAATAGGACAAATGCTATCCAATGGTCGAAATCTTCAATATAAGAACTGACACTGATTCCTATCCCCCATCCCAATGCAGTGAAACCGGACTGGAAAAGACCGAAAAAACAGATGATTTTCAATACCTGATACCATCTTGGACGTTCTCCCATACCGATACCTCCGGATATGGAGACAGCGAAAGTGTCAAAACTCAGCCCTATAGCTAAAAGAAAAAGTTCAAAATATGACATAACTGATGTTTCTCAGCGACTGGAAATATCTATGGGAATCCTGTTCACTATGGCTTTCCCCAGTGTAAAACTGTCCGCATATTCAAGGTCATCACCGAATCCGATACCTCTTGCTATCTGGGTAATCCTGACACCTGTTTCTGACAGAATCCGGGATATATAGAACGAAGTGGTCTCTCCGTCCATACCTGTACTGAGGGCCAGAATCACCTCCGATACTTTCCCCGAAGTCACTCTGGTTTTCAATTGTCCGAAGGGCAAATCATCCGGTCCGACCCCATCCATAGGGGAAATCAAGCCTCCGAGAACGTGATACACTCCGTGGTAATCTCCTGTCTGTTCGATACTTATGACATCGCGCAGACTTTCTACCACACAGATGACGGAAGAATCTCTTTTCGGGTCAGAACACACTCCACACTTTTCTGAATCCGATATCATTCCGCATTCGCGGCAATATCGTATCTCATTTCTGAGCCGGATAAATGCATTCCCGAACCTATCGACATTTTCCTTGGGCTGCTTCAGCAGATGCAAGGCAAGACGCAGTGCGGTTCTCCTCCCCACTCCCGGCAATGAGGCGAACTGCTCCACCGCTTCCCCAAGGAGTGCGGGAATGCCATCTGGGCCATTAATGTTCATCATTTTTTATTACCCTTCTCCTTGAGGGTTA
>JAZUEO010000119.1:0-2821 GCA_045640205.1 Candidatus Coprenecus sp.
TGCTTTCCATTTGTCTATCAAGTGCGGACTTCAATCCATAACGGTCAAGCAACTGTAGCATCAGGTTGATTAAATTACTGTTCGAATAGGCGACATAGTCCATATAGACTCTGTTTCCGCTCGGCCAATAATAAGGACTGAAGGTATATGAGGCCTGTTGAATATCATCCATAAGGCTCTTCGTGAACGGATAGGCCTGCTCATATTCTCCCAGTCCCCTCCAGACTTTCCTATTGTGATCATACCCGAAGGTCATAAGATTATTGTAGTCCGTAAGATTTTCATCGTCTATATCCGATTTGAAATTCGGAAGAAGACCGATAGTGTTGTCCGTCGGTACTTCTGTACCTTCAGCTATCGCCTTCGTCGGGTTGGCGATAGTGTTTAGAGTGAGCTCATCGGTGGAAGCTTCCGTTCCTCCTCCGGTGACCTCAATCGTTTTTGCGCAGCTGACAAGTGCCAGAACCGCAGCGATTAACAATAATGGTTTTTTCATAAATCTTATGTTTTGTTAATAATTAGTTTGTTCCATATTACTCGGTTATTATTATCGGGTCTTCCCACCACGGATTCACGACAGGTTCGAAGCCTCTGGAGGCACCCCCGTCATCCGGAATGACGATGTGCTGGTCCACCACCAGATTATGCCCTACGTTTTCTATGTCGTCGAACTGGTCGGAGACATTGAAACTGAAGAGGTATTCATTTCCCGCGGTATTGGTCACCTTCAGAACGGCGTAAACCCGTTCTATGTAATTGTCATATCTGCCGAAGGTGTTGAAAACGGAATACAGCCTGTTCTCGTTGAAATCGGGATATACGCTGATTTTCAAAGCTCCGGGCTGATTTCCCTGCCTGTCTCCCCAGAGGAAGGAACGTCCTTCCTGGGTCGTGATGAACAATTCGCATCCCGCGATGTAACCGAGACCTTCCACATCTCTTATTTCGATGGTCCAAGTCTCCAGAATACTGGATGCGGTGGCATTGATGTAGGTCATAGTGTGTACGTCATCATTGACGGGAAGTACTTCCACGTTTTCAAGTGCAGCCACATACAGGTGGTCAGGTTCGGCTATGATGTTCCGGTATGAACCGATATCGTATGCTCTGGTGGACAGGTCGGTGTAAGCATATTTCCCGCTGAGGGTGTTTCCTGTCACTTCCGTCACCTTGGTATTAAGACTGTATATCAGAATGTCATAGAAGCCCGTAGGTACGTTCATCATACCGCCTTCCGCATCGAGGTACTCGTCTATAATCAGGTCGTGGGTATCGACATCGTAGAACTGAACCTGCACATACTCCGGCATCTGACCGTGGACTTTTTCATTGAAAGCGGTAACTCCTGAAGGGTCGAAACCTTGGCGAACGTTGACTTGCTGTTCGAGATCATATTCGATGTTCAGCATTACATTGCCTTCCAGATCATAAAGGGGAATGAATTCGCAGCCTGTGAGGCAAATCAGCAATGTCGCTATGGTCAATATCCTCTTCATTTCCTCTCCTCCTTCTTTTCGACTTTGGCATTTATAGGAATTACAAGGGATATAGTTGCTTTGGTGGGGCCTATCCAGGTGTGTTCCAGTGTCTTTCCAGTCTTGTAGGCAAGTCCGCCCGGACGGAAGACCTGATACTCGATGGCTTTGCTCTGGAAATAACCGACACCGACGCTCAAATCCAGACGGAGGCGTTTTCTCTTACCTATCCTGGCGGAATACATATAGTCAATGCCGGTATTGATGAACTCGGCCTGTTCTCCGTGGAAATCCAGTTCCACGTCGTACTTGCCGACCATCCCGTAGATGCCTATGGAGTGTCCCGAGAGACGGTACTGCCAGTTTTCGCGCCCTTTCGAATGCTTGCGGCCGAGGTAGAATCTTACATCGATGCCGGGACTGAGGGCCTGGAAGCAGTTGGTCTGGTCAAGCTGTTCGTGCCATTCCCTGCGGAGGAACGGATAGTACCAGTCAGCTCCTATGGATATCCGGTTCCCGATGGGAATCTGAAGGCCGACGTTGAAACCGGGAATCAGTAGGTTGGTGCGGAGTGCGAATATGGGCTTGAGGTCATATTCCTCATAATTCTCATTTTTCTCTCTTTTCTTCGCCTTGGGCTCTGGAGTCCGGCTGACGGCACCCGATATCTGGCTGCCGCTCCCTGACGCATCGTCATAAACATGAACTTTGAGGGAATTGTAGATGAATATGGTGTCCTTCACGTTCACCGGCGGAGGAGTGGATGCCGCCTTAAGCGGGAATGAGAATACGGAAAGAACAAGGAGTGCGAGAAGGGTAGGGAGACATAAGCGGTTCATATGTGACCGGCTACGACGTTTCCCATTGATTTTGGGACTATTTGTGAGAATAATGTGGCGCGAACAACAAATAACCATATCAGCGCAAATATAATATTTTTTGCACAAATGCTAATAAATCTGAAGTTTTTTCGTTTGTAACTTGATTTGAGAAAACATTGAAGATATGGAATCTGTTTTGAGGCGAATTATGCATCTTTTGACCGTATTTCAATGCATTTTAAAGATGAACCGGACAGTTTCCCGGCCGTTGGTGAAACAGAACCGGGACTTGAAAAAACTTGAACCGGAATATGGTGATTTGAGTAAAAAAAATTACATTTGCAAGATATTTATGAAAATATAACCATTTTATGCAAATATAACCATGAAAAAATCAGTATTAATTATCGCGGCTGTGGCACTTTTGGCATCGTGTACAAAGAGTGTCGAAGTTACCGATAAGGAACAGGCAGAGAAGGTCTGTGAGCTCACCCTCAGTACCATCACCAATGTTACCAAGTCCAT
>JAZUEO010000120.1:0-6296 GCA_045640205.1 Candidatus Coprenecus sp.
TTGACTACCTTGTTTGCAAAGGTAGCAATCGGATGGTATTTTACCGTAGTTCAACAGAAATTGGGGTAAACAGATAGGATTTCTGATTAGTAAGCCTTATATTTGCTGACACTTGAATACCAAATACTAATTTATATGCCACGTTTAGTAACACTTATGAGCTGCCAATGGGCAGATATGAACCTCGATACCCTTTGCGGCAAGGCTGCACGAATGGGTTATGACGGAATAGAACTTGCGATTTGGGGAAATCATCTGGACCCCCTTAAAGCTGCAGAAGATGATTCCTATGTAGAAAGTATCAAAGCTGTTTTCAAAAAACACAATCTGGTCGTAAAGGCTTTGTGTGCTCACGTGCCGAGCCAGTGTGTCGGCGATTACAATGACCCGAGACTTGATAATTTCGCTCCTGCGGAATATGCCGGGAAACCGGACGAAATCAGAAAATGGGCAGTCAAAACTATGAAGGCAGCGGCTATAGCTGCACGCAAACTCGGTGCATACTGTGTTACAGGATTTGTAGGCTCTCCGATTTGGAAATGGTTTTATTCCTTCCCTCAGACGACGGAAGAACAGATAGAGAATGGATTTCAGGAAATTTATGAACTCTGGTGCCCGATTCTGGATGTTTTCAAGGAAAATGGAATCAAATACTGTCTGGAAGTCCATCCGGGAGAAATAGCCTTTGACTATTATTCTACCAAAAGGCTTCTGGAAAAGTTCTGCGACCGTCCTGAATTCGGAATCAATTTTGACCCCAGTCATCTTCAGTGGCAAGGTGTGACTCCTCACGTTTTTCTGGAGGATTTCATAGACAGAGTATATCACGTTCATATGAAAGACTGCGCTGTTACACTTAACGGAAGAACAGGTCTTTTGGGCTCCCATATCGAGTTCGGAGATTTGAGAAGAGGATGGAACTTCCGCTCTCTTGGTCACGGTGATGTGAATTTCGAAGAAATCATAAGGGTGTTGAACGCTCATAATTATGACGGACCGCTTTCCGTAGAATGGGAAGACTCTGGTATGGATCGCGAATACGGTGCTAAGGAAGCCTGCGAATTCGTGAAGAAAATAGATTTTCCGAAATCTGCCATAAAATTTGATGATTCTATAAAAAACTGAGAATATGAGGACAAAATTACGTTACGGTCAGGTGGGCGGAACGCTCAGTGCATTCATAGGAGGTGTGCACCGCAAGGCGATAGCCATAAACGAACAGGCGGAATTGGTGGCAGGCTGTTTCAGCTCTTCCAATCCGGCTTCCAACAGGGAGTGCGGGGCTCATTATGGAATCGAAGACAATAGAATTTATCCCGACTTCAGGACAATGGCTGAAAAGGAATCCGAGAGGGAAGACAAAATCGACTTTGTGGTTATCTGTACGCCGAACCGTTTTCATTATGATGTGGCGAAAGCATTCATTGAAAAAGGTATCCACGTAGTCTGTGAGAAACCTTTGTGTTTCAAAGTGGAGGAAGCCGAACATCTGTGCAGACTGGCGGAGGAAAACAATGTTCTCTTCTGTGTGACATACACCTACACCGGGTACAATATGGTCAAGCAGGCCAGGGAACTGATAGAGAACGGACTCATCGGTAGAGTCGTGGATGTGAAGGCAGAGTATCTTCAGGATTGGCTTATGGATGAAGTGAATAATGCCGGAACTTCTGAAAAGAAACTTTCAGTCTGGAGGATGAATCCCGATTTAAGCGGAATTTCGAACTGTGTAGGAGACATAGGAAGCCATATTGAAGAGACTGTTTCCTATATGACGGGCTGCAAGGTTAAAAGGCTTGTCGCGATGCTTGACAAGTTTGGCCACGAACTGGATCTGAATGCCAATATGCTGGTCGAATTTGACAATGGTGCTCACGGGACATTTTCTTGTTCACAAATAGCCGCAGGACATTACAATGGTCTTGCCGTCCGAATTTTCGGAACGGAGGGCGCTCTGGAATGGGAACAGGAACATCCTGATTTCCTCAGAGTTACTCTGAAAGGTCAGCCGACGCAAATATATACGCGTGCCGCCCATACTTCCGGGCATGCTCTTGAAATGAACAGAATCCCTTCCGGACATCCCGAAGGCTTGACTATGGCATTTGCCAATATCTACAGGACTTTCGCTGATGCACTGTTGAATAGAATCAACGGAAAAGATGCAGACGGCAAGTGGGATTTGGATTTCCCCAATGCCGAAGATGGTCTTCGCGGGGTGAAATTCATCAATGCCTGTGTAAAAAGTTCCGACAACGGGTCTGTCTGGGTTGAATTATAGGAAGATTTTTTCTCCGGTCAGGGTGGAGCAGGTGATGAATGATGTCATCGATACTCCGAGAATGCCGTGCAGATTCAGATTCTGACCTGTGAGAAACAGATTCTGGATAGGGGTCTTCGGTGTGAGAATGGTTCTTAAGGGGTCTTTCCAGTCCTTTACTATTCCGTATGAAGCCCCTTGCGGACTTCCCGTATAATTCTCCCAGGAAAGGGGAGTGGAGGTATGGATGCTCTGAATATCACCGGAAGAGAGAATCCCGTGCCTGCAGACGAAGTCAATGAGTCCTTCTGCCTTACGGGACTTGTACTCCTCATATTCTTCGCCACGTTTCATAGGCTTTGTGCCGCTCCAACGCTCCACTTCCTTCCAGGGAAGGGGAGTGAGCAAGTCAATGCATTCCGCACTGTCTCCGTGTTCCGGAATCATCCAACTGACCATCGCTCTGTCGATTATGCCATCGGGAGATGGCTCCCATACGTCCAGGCAGTCATAAATGAACTGGTTGCGGTTAAGATATCGCCTCATTCCGGGACGCAGACTGATAGAGGCGGTAAAGGTGCCGGTGGTATTGCGCAGAGAGGACATCCTTTTACGGTAAATGGCTCTTACGTTCTGCGAATTTTTCAGGAGAGAAATGGTGGTGGCGGGGTGAATGTCGGAGATGAATCTGCCTGCGGCAATCCGTTCTCCGTTCTTGAGCACAGCTTCGGTAATAATTCCTTCGTTTTCAGTGAGTTCTGTGGCTTCTGCATTACAGATGACCGTTCCCCCCATCTTTCGTATGCTCTCAGTCAGGGAGGTGGCGATGGTATCTCCACCACCCTTGAGCCGCCAGGCACTTCTGATGAAGGAGCTGTTGATTTGGGCGAAAATGTAAAGCGGAAGAGAGTCTTTGGCCAAGTCCATTTTTAGCGACGTACCGCTGAGTACGTTCCGCAGTATTGGGTCGCTCACTGTTTCTTCCAGAAAGTTCCACGCGCTTCTGCTGAAAAGCGACTCTGTCGTGAGTTCTTCAGTTTCCTTGGGTCTGAATCCGTCAAAGATTCCGTCGCCTACTTTTTTCAGCAAACTGACATATTGTTTAAGATTTTCCTTCTGGTGGGGAAATGATTCCGACAAATGTTGTGCAAACTCGTCATATCCGTTATGGAACAGGTAGGATTTGTCATTCAGAATCACTTCATCGAAGCCGTTGGCGTCCAGTCTGTGCCAGTCCAGATTCATAAGCCCGAAGTAATCGAACAGAGTATGAAGCGGCTGCCCCTTGTCCAATCCCCCTACATAGTGGAAACCCGTATCGAAAAGTCTGCCTCCTCGACGGTAAGATTGAAGACAACCGCCAGGCTTGAGGTGTTTTTCGAGAATGCAGACATTATATCCCTTCTTCGTAAGGATATATCCGCACTCAAGTCCTCCCAACCCGGCCCCTATGATGACTATGTCATAGCATTCAGACATAGATGGCGTCAGCTTTGAGTTCCATATATGATTTTCCCGAATCCTTGATTTCCGCCATAATCGAGCATCCTCCGTCGGATGTAACGATAGATATCAGAACAGTCAGTTCCGGTGTACTTGTGGGCGTGATCATCCCGGTAAGGCGGCATTGTTTGATGTAAGTGAACTGTAGCTTTTTCTGCAGTATTTTCGCCGTCAGGTCGCGTATCATTCCTATATTGCAGACACCGGGAGATACGGGATGACCGGGAAAGTGCCCCCGATAGACGTCGCAGTCGGATTTTATCCTGATTTTGAAGGAATGTAATCCATCAACGATGGAAGAGTCCTTTATTTCATAGTAAGTGTTCCAGTTCATTTTTCAAGAAATACCTTCATCCGACATTCGGCGCACGGACCGTTTTCCGTATGTGATGATATGTTATACAAAACCACTCCAGCCGCTTCCGATACATAGTGAACATCTGTCGTCAGTGTCTCTCCTGCTTCGGGGAGGCAGTGAAAGATGCACTTCTTGATTTCACCTATGTAGCCTAACACAGGTTTTTCTCCGTTAATGTATGTCTTGACACCGGCGGTCGCTGCGGCGGACTGAGCCATATTCTCCATTACACCCATTTCGCTGAGGTGTCCGTCTTCCAGGAACATATTGTCCTGACTAATGACAAACCCTGTACGGGCATCGTTTCCGGAAGCCTCGTACAGGGCTTGTGTCATTTGAATCGGTTCCCTTTGGGGAATCAATTCTCTGGCATCGATATCCCTGAGCATAAATGAACGCTATGCGTTAACCTTTTCGTTTACGAAATCGTAAAGCTCGCTGAAAGTCTTGATTTTGGAAACGTCCTGACCGTCAATCTTGATATCGAATGTGTCCTCAATCAAAGCTACCATATCAACGAGTGAAAGGCTGTCGAGTTCAAGAGTTTTCTTGATGTCGGCATCCGGGGTGATGGTTTCTACTTCAACTTCAAATTCCTCAGCGAGGACTTCGTTCATCTTGGCGATTAATTCTTCTTTTATCATAAGTGGGTTTATTTTTTAGTAAGTGTTCAGTTATTTCTTTAAAAGATTCCTGACTATCAGTGTGGAGTTGGTGCCTCCGAATCCGAATGAGTTGGAAAGGAAAATATCGAATTTCTTTTCGACTCTCATGGAGGGGATGTTCAAGTGTATGGAATCTTCGTCAGGATTTTCGAAATTCAGGTTCGGGGCGATGAATCCGTTCTGCATCATCAGCATCGAGTAGATGATTTCACTGGCACCTGCCATCCACATTTCGTGTCCGGTCTGTGATTTTGTGGAGGTGACTTCGGGTCTGACATCTCCGAATACGTTATAAATGGCCTTCGCCTCGTTCTGGTCTCCTACGTGTGTGGAGGTGGCGTGGGCATTTACATAACCTATGTCCTTAAGTGAAATTCCTGCGCGTTCGATGGCCATTCTCAGGGAACGGCTGGGACCATCTACGTTGGGAACTGAGATATGGTCACCATTGGATGAAAATCCATAGGCAAGTATTTCGCCGAGTATGGGCGCACCGCGCTTCACGGCTGTTTCATAATCTTCTATGATGACTGTCGCGGCGCCTCCGCTTGGAATAAGTCCGTCGCGGTCACGGTCGAAAGGACGTGAAGCCTTTTCGGGGGCATCTTCTCTGGTGGAGAAAGCGCTGATGCCATCGAAACTTCCTACGGCATAGGGATTGACCTCCTGTGCTCCTCCGCAGACCACCATATCCTGAAGCCCGTCGGCGATGAGCAGCGCTCCGAGGCCGATAGCGTGGGAACCGCTGGCGCAAGCGCCGGAAACGGTCAGGTTCATTCCCTTGAGTTTGAAAATACAGGACAGGTTCATTGTAACGGTCGAATTCATCGATTGGAAAATGGCACCCGAACCTACCTTGGTGGTATCCAGTTTGCGAAGCATAGTTTCACAGCTTTTATAGGTGGGCTCCGCTGTACTGTCTCCACCATACATCAGCCCTACAATGTGGGAATCGAGGTAATCCTGGTCAATGTGAGCATTTTTCAAGGCTTCAGCCGTGGCTACATAGGCATATTTGGCTTGATCAGGCATATAATTCCGCTGATTGCGGCTGAGGACGGCCTTCAAATCCGGGGCAGTGACATTTCCTGTCAATGCGGAACGGAATCCCATTTCCTTTCTTACAGGGTCGAAGACAATACCTGATTTGGCGTTGTAGAGACTGTCCAGAACCGTATCCAGATTATATCCCAGGCAGGAATAGATACCCATACCTGTTATGACGACTCTTCTTTTCATCAGTTTCTAATCCATTAGATTCAATCCGCAAAGTTAACAACTTTTTTCAAATAAAAGCTTTTGTCGTCCCTTCAAGTGGTTTTCAGGCTCCCTGACGGGGTGTCCGTTTAGAAGAGGTATCCGAAACCGACGTAGATGTTAGCCCACTTGTTGCTGTCCTGTTTGTCGAAGGGCATCGCCCAGTCAACGCTGAGGACGAAGTTTTCGTTCATGGCTGCGCGGAATCCGAGACCTGCACTGAAGTGCGGGATGTGGATGTTGGCATCGAAGT
>JAZUEO010000121.1:0-6613 GCA_045640205.1 Candidatus Coprenecus sp.
AGAAAGACCACGGTATGGCCAGAACCAGTATTTTCGGACCGTTCGTATCAGCGCTGAACACCAAAAGGACGGTCATAAAAATCAGGTATGGGAAAATAAAGCCGGCTTGTTTCCGCATATTGCTGTTCCTGATGGCATTGAATTTGGACCAGACTATATAAACGATACATAAAATGACTGCCCCCATAATGAATGCATATGAAAAACGGACCATAGAAGACAGTTTCGGAAACTCGAAATTGACAGCGGAGGACAGCCAATCCGACACGGATACAGTGAAGGAAGTTCCTTCGAAAATGAAGCTGTAACTTGAGAGATAGAAAAGGGGTATCAAAATGGCGCCCAAAGTAATAAGAGACAGTGAACTCTTTTGTTTCCCCCCTTTTTCAAACGCGACAAGCAGTCCTGGAATCAATATCCATATCAGTTGAGGAACGAGCGAAGCCGATACTGACATCATAAGAGTCCAGATAAAATAATCGGATTTGGAAACATTCTCCCGAATCAGAAATCTCAGTATAAAGCAGACTCCTACCAGGGAAGTGACAGCGACGAGATGATATTTGGAAAAAAAGAAAATCCTGAAATCTGACAGCGTGATGAGCAGATATATGGACGGCAGGGTGAAACGATCCGAATAAACCAGAAATACCGCACGGTTAATGTATGATATCAGCAATGCTGTCCCGGTAAGGAACAATAATGACAGAATGGACGATAGAGTGGGGTTCATCTTCCACTGCGCACACGAAATATCAGGCGGTGCGAACAATGTCAGAAGCACCAGCAAAACTATGGACAGTCCAAGAATACGTTTACAGGTATTTTGCGACATCCAGTCCTATATCCTGACGATGGAACTCTCCATCGAATTCAATTTTGGCAATTTCATCATAAACCTTCCTGCGTGCGGAAAGCAAATCCTTTCCTACACACACAGTGGCCAGCACTCTTCCTCCGGCCGTAACAAGCCGCCCGTCAGTTCCTCTGGCAGTACCGGCATGGAACAGAATGACACCTTCAAGTTTTTCCGTGCCATTTATGGCAAATCCCTTCTCATAAGCAAGAGGATATCCCCCTGAAACGGAAATGACCGCCACCGATGTGGAATCGGAAATCTTCAACTTCTCTTTCGAAAGATTACCGGAAGCAGCTGCTGCCAGATGGGACAACAAATCGCTTTCGATTCTGGGCATAACCGCTTCCGTCTCGGGATCACCCATACGCACATTGTATTCTATTACATAAGGTTCCCCATCACAGTTCATCAGACCGATAAAGATGAATCCGCGATAATCTATTCCATCATCCTTCAAGCCTTTGACCGTAGGTATGATGATTCTTTCCTCCACCTTTTTCATAAAGGTATCATCAGCGAAAGGCACGGGAGAAACCGAACCCATTCCACCTGTATTCAGTCCATCATCTCCATCCTTAATCCTTTTATAATCCTTCGCTACGGGCAGAATCATATAATGTCCGCCGTCATCGATGACGAAAACCGAACATTCAATGCCGGAAAGGAATTGCTCTATGACCACCTTGCTGCCCGCAGAACCGAACTTACCGGAAAACATCTGCTTCAATTCCGACACCGCCTCATCGTAATCATCTATGATGAGTACACCTTTGCCTGCGGCAAGCCCATCGGCTTTCAGCACATAGGGAGGTTTCAAGCCTTTCAGAAACATGGCGGCATCTTCGATTTCAGAAGCCGAAAAAGTGCGGTGTGCCGCTGTGGGGATTCCGTGACGGCACATAAATTCCTTGGCAAAATCCTTGCTGCCTTCAAGTCGGGCCCCTTCCCTATCGGGTCCCATAAACAGTACCTCAGAAGTGTCCGGGTCTTCAAGGAGAAAATTCTTCAAACCACCGACCAGAGGGTCTTCCGGACCTGCGACCACCATGTCAATTTCCTTTTCTACAATAACATCCCTGATTTTCCCGAAATCGGACACTTTCCCTGGAATACATTCGCCGAACGCCTCCATTCCAGGGTTTCCGGGAAAACAATAAAGTGAATCGAGCAGTGGACTTTGAGAAAGTTTCCATGCTATGGCATTCTCGCGTCCTCCGGAACCAAGCAGGAGAACTTTATACTTTGAATCAGCTGTCATTATGGTAATATTATCGGTTTACATTCAAGATTCATTTCCTTAATGCGTTCCAAGACAACAGGAAGCGTATGCCAAAGATTTTTAGCCGCTTTCTTGGAATCGTGGAAAACGAGGATTTCTCCCGGAGCAAGATGCTTGAGAACGTTTTCGGCACATTTCCTGGCCGGAAGATTGAAATTATAGTCCCTGCTGATAATGCTCCACATAACGCCACGGTATCTGTCCTCGAGTTCTATATACTGCCTTCTCTTGATTTTGGCATAAGGCGGCCTGTATATCTTGGAATGAATCAGTTCATCCGCCGTATCAAAATCACGGACGTATGAATTCCAATCCATATTCCAACCGGAAATATGGCTGTAGGAATGATTCCCGACGGCGTGTCCGCGTTTGATTATTTCAGCGAAAAGTTTTGGATAAAGCTCTACGTTTTTACCCAAAACGAAAAAGGTGGCCTTGGCATCATAACGGTCCAACTGGTCGAGAACCCAGGGAGTCATTTCCGGGCAGGGCCCGTCATCGAAAGTCAGGAATATGCCATCTTTTTCGTCCGGAAACCTCCAGATGTAAGAAGGGTATAATCTCTTTATGAATTCAGGGGGACGTATCAGCATTAAGAATTATCAGATTAAGTTTTCCAAGCGCCTCTAAACAACTTCCCAAAAACAAACGCAAAAGTAATAGAAAAAATTAACTTTGCGCTTGAATTATTCAAACACATATGAAACACGGATTCATCATCATATCACTTTTGGGATTTATCACTCTATCCTGCCGGAACACTCCGACGATTCCAAAAGAAACTATGGTGGACATTTATTACGATATGTATCTGACAGACCAGAGCATATCAATAAATAAACTGCATAAAGAAACCGACTCCCTCCTCATCTACGCCCCCATCTTCAAAAAATACGGTTATTCATTTGAAGAATATACCTCAAGCGTCAATTCATATCTCCAGCGACCTGATAAATTCACGAAAATATTCACCGAGGTAAAGCAACGGTTTGAAAAGAGATTAAAAGAGTTGGATGATTCACTTGCCCTGATAAACAAACTCTCCACAAGATGGGCACTTCTCGATTCCGTCCATATCCTGGGTACAGACAAGGAACCCACTACCACGATGTACAGGGTACTTGATATGATGTTTTTCCAGAAAGACACGACTTTTCTGGAAAATTATCCCATGCCGGATTCGAGTGTCATTAAATCTTACAAACTGAACGTTTTCGAACTCTATGAGGGAAATCCCTTCTCTACCGAAGTTCCCGCAGGGCGCTTCATGACCCTTCTGCCGGACACACTCTCCACCTCCAAAGCGGATTCGCTGCTTGCCTCCGGCAATGCAGGAAAAGACGATACTACTCACACGGAACCGGTAAGCAGGAAAACTAACGGATTACAGAAAATCAAGAAAAATTAAACGGCAATGCCCACGTTTCTTTGGAAAGACATCGTATTCGGTCCCATTCACAGCAGACGCCTGGGTTCATCTCTGGGAATAAATCTGCTGCCGGTTTCAGGCAAAGTTTGCAATTTCGACTGCATCTATTGCGAATGCGGATGGAACAGAGACGGACGAACGACCGAAACACTCCCCACTTTCGAGGAGATATCCACGGAGATGAAGACAAAGTTCTACCAACTTGTTTCTGAGGGAATACGCATCGACACCATCACGTTTTCCGGGAACGGAGAGCCCACTCTCCATCCCGATTTCCCGTCCATCATAGATTTGACATTGGAACTGAGGAATCGCTTCTTCCCTCAAGCACTTATCTCTGTTCTGTCCAATGCGACCACCGCACACAAAAAAGAAATTCGGGACGCTCTTCTGAAAATTGACAATCCGATTATGAAACTCGATGGAGGAAGCGACCGTCTTGTCCGCCTCCTTAACAGACCTCAAGTCAGTTATTCTAAAGAAAAAATCTTAAGCGCCCTCAAAGCATTCAATGGGAATTTCATTCTTCAAACTATGTTCCTGAAAGGAGAGACTGAAGGAAACGCCATAGATTCCACTGAATTCGGAAACGTCGGAAACTGGATGGAGTGTGTCCGCGAGTTACACCCAAGACAAGTGATGATATACACCATCGACAGAGATACTCCTGCGAAATCCCTGGAGAAAATTCCGGTCATTGAAATGGAAAACATAGCCGGAATACTCCGTAACGAAGGCTTTTCCGTTCAAGTCTGCGGGTAAAATTTGCCGGAAATCAGAAATATTATTACTTTTGAACGTCACTAAAATCGTTCTCTCATGAAAAGATTACTCTTAATCACTTTATCGTCAATTCTACCCCTTATTGTCCTGAACGCGCAGCCAAGATCCCTCGGTGGCCGTTTCGGCTATGGTTCACAAGAATTGTCATACCAGCATTACGTTCGTGACCAGTTCATTCAATTTGATTTTGGAACAGCAAATTTCAAGAATATCCAGCTCCACGCCACATATAACTGGATAATCGCGAATCCGGCTTGGACGACCAATGGTAATTGGTACCTCTACGGAGGTGTAGGAATCGGAGGAGGATATTCCAGTAACAAGAATCAGAATCCGTACGGATTCCTGGGGATAGCAGGACGTTTGGGTTTGGAATACCAGTTCGAGTTTCCATTATCCCTGTCGATTGATTTCCGTCCCCTCATAGGACCCAAATTCGGAGATAGCGGTGGACTTTATGACAAATGGCCCTATATATTCCTCCCCAGCCTCGGCGTCAAATACCTGTTCTGATTTTCGCGTATGCTGAGATTTCTGATATTAGCTTTGATGCAGTGTCTCTGCACCGCTTTCGGACAGCTTCTTTTGAAGGTGGCCATGAACAGAACTCCCGATTTTGCGTGGAGCAGAGACTACTTTCATTCCCTATTCACCAACGTTCCATTCATTTTCAGCGGAGTTCTGGTCCTTTCGGGAGTCATTCTATGGATGCATATTCTCAAGCATTTCCCCTTTTCCTTAGCCTACCCCGTCTCCAGTTTCAGTTATGTAATAGGAATGATAATGGGTTCCTTGCTTCTGCACGAGAATATACCCTACACCAGATGGATAGGTTTGGCATTGATACTGATAGGGATTTTCGTGCTTACCAGAAAATAGAACGTAAACAAAAAAAAAATCACAGTTCGGCGTATCATCGCAATGATGCGCCGAACTGCTTTTCGAAAGAGTCGAGAAGGCGTTTCACAGACCTATCCACCATTTCATCGGTAAGTGTCTTGTCATCGTCACGAAGAACGAAACTTATAGCATACTGCTTCTTTCCTGACGGAATCTTGGGACCGCGGTAAACATCAAAGAGGGTGACATTCCTGAGCAGTTTGCGTTCAGCCGCATAAGCAGCTTTCCTTATCTGGGCATAAGTCACACTTTCATCTATCAGAAGAGCAAGGTCTCTGCGCACTTCAGGGAACTTAGGCATCTCACGATAAAGAACCTTATGTCTTGAATACTGCTTCAAGAGCAAATTCCATCTTAGTTCCGCAGCGAAAACCGGAGCTTTGATATCGAATTGTTTCAATCTTGCGGGAGCGACTGTTCCCATTCTGACCAGCACCTTCTCCCCGATTTTATATTCCAAACCTTCACTGAAAAGATCTGCGGGTGCCGCTGCGTATTCCAGATTATAAATATCGATACCGAAACGTTTCAGAAGCATCTCAAGATATCCCTTGAGCGCGAAATAATTACCGGTGCCTGTACTGTTTCTCCAATATTGTGTCCCCTTGCCGCAGATAAACATCGCCAGATGCATCTCCTCTCTGAAACATCTGAGGTCTTCACTGGGATTTTCCACGTCCGGAATGGGATTATATGAATATACATTCCCCATTTCGAAAAGTTTCATATCACCGGCCTGACGGTTCAAGTTATATGAAACGGCTTCAAGCCCGCTGAACAGAAGAGACTGCCTCATGGCATTCAGGTCAGAACTCAGAGGATTCAGAATCATCACGAGATTTTCCTTGGGATATGTCTTGAGCTTATTATAATAATCCGCACAGGTAAGGGAATTGCTCATACACTCCATAAAACCGTTGTCGCACAGAAGGTCGCAGGCACGCTTGCGAATAGCCTCAGGGTCAGGAAACGGTGAAGATGCGACTGAGGATGTAACACGTTCGGGAAGTTCGACATTATTGTATCCGTATATGCGGAGAACCTCTTCCACCACGTCACATTCACGATATACGTCCACCATCCACGACGGAGCCAGCACTGTCGCAGTTTCCTCCGTCTCGGACACGAACTCATAGTTCAGGTCCAGCAGAATCTCCCTGATGGTGGCGGCACCGATTTTCTTTCCTATGAGAGCCTCCATTCTGGCATAATCCAGGGAAATCTTCTTTCTTGAAATCTCCTCGGGATAGAATTCCTGAACCTTTCCCACTACCTCGGCTCCGGCCAGTTCCTCAAGCAGGAGAACAGCCCTGCGGGCGGCATACGGAATAATCAGAGGGTCACATCCGCGTTCATATCGGAA
>JAZUEO010000122.1:0-18165 GCA_045640205.1 Candidatus Coprenecus sp.
ACTTGGGTGAAGTTGATTGCTTCCATTGTATATCCTTAACTTTGATTCGACACCAAAGTTAAGGATAAGTCCCATTTTCATTCTCGCGGACGACTTAAAAAGTCATGGATGTTTCATATATTATTCGTTATTGTTTTCCGCTTCATTTTCCATTTGTTTTATTTCTTCTTCAGAGAGTTCTTCCGATACGGAATTCTGAACATCGGTATATGAAATGTCGTGCTTGCGTTTTTCGATATAGTCGAGGATGACACTGTCTTTGCCGACCTTGTCAATGCCGATGGAGAAAATATTGGAAATTATATGGGAGAGGTTAAGTCTCGTGTCGTCGATGGTGGAGGAGAATACGGGGATTTTTTCCTCGCTCTTGTATTTGGGTTTGACCAGCTTGTAGTGCAGTTTGTCGAAATCGTCTCCGTAGATATCCAGTCCGATTCTGAACGGTAGAGGGGATTTGATGACGGAAAGGTGGTATCTGCAGGACTGGTCCAGATTCTGCATACCGGATGCCGCTATAGTATATCTGTCGATTTTCAGCAGGAAGGGAAAGACTTCGATGCGATTGTCATTGATTTGCGCTTCTACGGACATCGACTTGACGTTGAAATCATTCTTGTTCTTGAACATCAGGAGTCTGGCTATTTTTTTTACTTCCGGATCCTGCTCCAGTCTCAAACTGTCTCCTTCAATCCTTATAACTCCTGTGATGGTATGGGGAAGAATGTTCATATTAGTGTCCATTCCGGCCATTCCGGCCATGTAACAATTTAGTTTCCCGTCAAAAGATTGGAGCATAGGCATAATGGTATCGATGTCGGGAAGCATATCGATGACTTCTGCCGCGGTTACCCGAGAAAGTCCAAGATTTATTCCGAGACTTATATCTTTCTTCGATTTCGTGGCATAGAATCCTTCGAATGACATTTCTCCGACATTTGTGGTGGCGCTGATGTGTGAAACTTTCAGGCATCGGTCCTGCATTTCGATACGGGTGGAAAGAGAATCGATGACTATATTGGAGGCACTTATATTATGCCCGTTTATATCGACTTTGGCTTTGAGGTTTCCGGGAATCACTATCAGGGGCGATTTCAGATTTTCAGCTGAAGAAAGAATCTGTTCGGCGGGTATTTCGGGACTGTCATCTTCACTGATTATGGCCGATGGTTTGCTTGTGGACCCGAGAGCCATAGCGGCGATGAGTTCATTTATGTCGAGTTTTTCAGAATTCAGACTGAATTCCGCCTGCGCGGTTCCGCCACGAAGAAGGGCTTTCCTCAGTCCGGAGAGTTCACCGTGTATCTGTGCGCGGGTGTTTCCGGAGGAGATGGTAAGGCTGTTCAGGGCGAGGGAATTGTCGTGGAAGGAAAGGCTGAAGTCGGAAAAGGTGTTTTTCAAGGGGAAGAGGGGGGTCGCGACTCTGGCATTTGTGAAGGATGCCTGTCCGCTTGAGTTCCATTCCTTGTAAAAGGATTTGAAGGATTCTCCGAGGGAAAAATTGATATCGGAGGAAGAGAAATCATCTGCTTCCCTTTCATTATGATTTGTCAGACCGGTAAATTGTTTTGGACGGGAGGGGAGATGGCTTCGTTTTTCAGCATAGAAATTGATATTGAAGCCTGTTACGGATACCCTTCCTTCTCTTCCCAACAGCAGGAAGAAGCGGTTTGAACTTGAAAGTGAAATGGCGGGAATGGTGTCCTGATTTTCCTTGCTTATAAGTTTCAGAGTGTTTCGTGTCCCTCTGAGGGTTATTCTTGAGGAGTCGCTGTCCATCAGGGAGAGTCTTCCGGCCGTAATGTCCGCGAAAAGTTGCGGAATCCTATCTTGCCGCCCTTTGTCCGAACCGGAAAGTGTGGCATCGTTGAGACATTTGATTTTCAGGTCGTTGACTGAAATTTCCGCGTCGTCCTTAATGCGTATCAGTGCTGTGTCTATGGATGCTCCGGCGGAGATGATGCGCTTGCCTTGTTTTAGGTCAGGGAAAAATTGATTCGCTCCGGCTCCGAAAAAGCATTTTATGCTGTCAGAACATATACTGATGGAATCTGCCGGCATAGTGAAGTTCACATCGGAAGCCTGAAATCCGGCATTGATGTCCGCATTCCAGATGTCGGGAAGTTTCAGTTGGGAAATTCTGGCTGTTCCCTTGACCATCCCTTCCACGGTTCCGGTGGCTCGGAATGTGCTGTCTGTCCCGAATTTGTCGGACAGGTCGGTAAGAAGTGAGGAGACAGACATATTGATGTCAATCAGGGGGTCTTTGCCGAGGAAATCCTTCAGTCCTCCGGAGAGATTGATTCTGGTGGATTTAAGCGCGAAAACGGAGATTGTGTCGAGGACGAAATCGGCTCTTCCCCGGGATAGATTGTCTGCGTGACATTCCATAAAGAATCGGGCGGTGTCCGAATCTCCGATGAAAACGTAGGATTCGGGTATGGTCATATTCATTTTGAAACCGGGGAGGGTGGAGGATTTTTTCGAGTAGAATCCTTTAGCCTGAAAATGTATGTCCGTGGTGGCATCTGTATGGATTTGTTTCAGCTGTTCGATGAAGGGAACTCCGTATTCTTCGGCGATGTCACCGATTGGCCCATTGCGTACGTCGAGGGCGGCATCGACCCAAAGGCTGTCCCCGGAACAAGCGAATTCACCGCCGAAGGAGAAAGGGAGCCCGCAGAGATGGCCGTCAAATCGTGTGAGACGTATGGAATCCATAGTCTCGGATGGAATGTCAGCCGTGAAGGCTATATCTGCGGGGAAACGGATTCGGCCGTATCGGGATGAGAGCATAAACAGTCGGGTGTCGAGTTCTCCTGCTACAGAACTGGCTCCTACGCTCATAATCCGGAGTTTGTCCATCGTCACAGCGATGCTGTCCTTTGAGTGACTTCCGAAAACGAAGAGGGAGTCGAGTTTCAGGCTGAAGTCCCGGAGAAGGCTCTTGTCGGAATCACGGTTCCCCTTGAATTCAAGTGAGTGGAATCTGCTGAACAATATCGATTCGGTGACTTCGTCTGAAAAGATGATTCCGAGCTGACCGTCGAGGGAGACCTTGCCGATTATCGGTACCGGTAATTTGAAAGAATCTTCTGTCGTGGTCGTATCTTCTTCCTGGACAATGTTTTTCAGAATATCCCAGTTGGTCCTGGTGGAATCATATCTGTGGAGGAATCCTTTAAGGTCGGTGATGGAAATATTCTTTATCCGCAGTTTGTGGGTGAGGAGGGAGAAGGGATTTATCGAGACACGGAATTCGTTCATAACTGCCAGAGTGTCCGTATGTGAAACGGAAGTGTCCCTGCTGCATCCGAACAGGGAAGCTTTCATAAGTCCGTCTCTGTCGATGCAGTCTGCGAATCTGTCTGAACTATAGCTTATCATACAGCTGTCTATGGTGAGCGACAGGTTCGGAAAATACCGGAAGACGTTTATGCTGACCTTCTCGAAGCGGACATCGGCATCTATATAATATTCAGCATATTTCTTTATGAACGGGGTCAGTACTTGCGGGGTGAGGAGAAGTTGAATCACAGTCAGCAGTGCGATGAGGACTCCAAGTACCCATAGCAGTATTTTAATAAGTGAAGCTGTGCGCTGTTCTGACATATCGGTTTGAAAGGCTATGCAAAAATAGCCAAAATGTTTGGAATCTGTTTTGAAATGGTTCTCGAAAAAAGTATTATCTTTGCACTCTGATATAAAACAATAATCGTTATGAACCTCAGAGTTATCAAGAAAGACATAGCATTCTTTACCGAAGAATTCGTATCGGATGCACTTTTGAGTCTTAATTTCATTGAAGATGATGCCAGAAAAGAGGCTGTAGTGGCCCTGATTAATGAGGCATTGATACTTCAGGATGAATTACGTGTGAAAATCAGTCATCCCGAAGGGAATAAAAAAGCTTTTTACAATGCGTTGTATGAGTCGTATTTCAAGTCTTTGGACGAGTTATGCGAAAAGCTCAGCGTAACCATACATCCGAAAGAGAAATAGTTCAGAATAAGCGGGAGGGGGATGGCTGTCGGACGGTCATCCCCCTCCTCCATATACATACAGCTTGAGAAGATTCCTGTCAGCATTTTTCCTTCTGGTCAGTCTCTCCCTCGGGGCTCAGGAGACGGCCGGCTCCTCTCTGCGGGTGTCTCTCTTGACGTGTTCCAAGGGGGACGAAATCGCTTCTGATTTCGGACATTCTGCCATCAGGATAAGCGATTCCGCGTCGGGTCAGGATATAGTGTTCAATTTCGGGACCTACGATTTCGAAGCTCCCCATTTCGTCCTGAAGTTTATGAGGGGACAGATGGATTATCTCTTGTCCGTGTGTCATTTCAAGGGATTCCTGGATTCTTACCTGCTGGAAAACCGTGCGGTTTCCGAAAGGGAACTGCTCCTGCCGCCTGAAGCCCGGGTGGAGGTGTATGCGTATCTCGTGTCCCTTTACAATGGTCCCGGTCGCAGATATAGGTATGATTATTTCAGAAATAACTGCGCGACCAGAATCAGAGATATTCTGCTCGGTGAGGGCTCGGTGATTCCACGCTTGCAGAAACCGGCTCACGAGGCGGAATATACTTTCCGTAGCGCATACGGGTCCCTTTATCTCGAAAATGAGCCATGGCTTATGTTTGGCTTGGACTTGTTGATGGGTGCTCGTCTGGACCGCCCGATTTCCTTTGAAGAGGAGATGTATCTGCCTTGTCTGCTGGAGAAAAATCTGTCGGAATGCAGGTTCTCCGATTCGGGCAACCCCCTTCTCGGAGAGGAAATATCGCTTCTGAACAATTGTCCGGAAGAGAGGGAGCGATGGACTTTTCTGTACGGACCGGTGGGTGTGTTCAGCGGGGTGTTCTTTCTGCTTGCGGTCCTGCTGTTCGTTCTGCGCGGCAGACTCTGCCTTCTGAGGGTGCTTTCCTCTGTGGTGCATACAGTAATCGGACTGACCGGAGTTCTGCTTTTGCTGATGTGGTTCTGTACTGAGCACTATTGGACAGGTGCGAACTGGAATCTGCTTTGGGTCAGTCCGCTTTATCTGATACCCGCTTTTATGCACGGGGGATGTGCAAGGGATTTGATAGTGTACGTTCTGACAGTTGTGTCCGTATTGACTATGGCTCTCCAGTCTTTCCTTCCCCAGCCGTTCAATGCCGCGGATATTCCGATAGTGGCGATATTGGTTCTGCCGGCGGTGGAAATATATTTGAACCATTTGAAAGCGCAAAGACACGAAAAGATGCATGAGAAAAAAGATTAATTATTTCAAAAACAGCTTCTAAATAATACCGAACAAATGATTATAGATTCAATTCGCAGTTTTGAAAGGTATGTTCAGATTCACGAACATTTTTCAAAAGTTTATGATTTCCTGACCAAGCATGACCTTCATTCCCTTGAACCGGGAAAGTATGATATCGATGGCGGGAATGTCTGGGTCTCCATTACCGAAAAGGAGGCTGTAGGGCTGGATTCCGCCCCGAAAATGGAGGTGCACGATTCCTACATCGATATTCACGTTCCTTTGGTGGGGACTGAAACGATAGCTTGGCGCGACAGGGCCAAATGTTCCGGAGTTGATGTCGAATATGATGCCGAAAATGATTTTGCCCTGCTGACGGAGGAGCCGGAAGTCTATGTGAGTGTGGACCCGGATAATTTCGTGATTTGTTTTCCCAAAGATGCGCACGCTCCTATGATGGGTACGGGCATCATCCGCAAAGCGATTTTTAAGGTGCGTGCATAGGTATAATTCCTACGTCGGGTATTTCCGTAAGGTTTACGGAGAGCGTCTGCAGAAGGTAGTGGTGGATGCAGGTTTTACCTGCCCCAACAGGGACGGGCGCGTGGGACTCGGAGGCTGTACTTATTGTGACAATGCGGCCTTTCACCCCGCTTACAGCTCGCGCGATGTTCCCATCTTCAGGCAGATAGATGAAGGAATAGAATTCCATCGTGTCCGCTATCGCAATGCGGCCAGATTTCTGGCATATTTTCAGCCGTATTCGAATACATATGCCCCTCTGGATGTCCTGCGTCAGCGGTATGAAGAAGCTTTGTCCCATCCATCGGTAGCGGGGATAGTCATAGGTACACGACCGGACTGCATAGATGCCGGGAAACTGGATTATCTCGCCGGACTGGCCCGGAAGTACATAGTGATAGTCGAGTATGGAATAGAATCGTGTTATGACAGAACTCTGATACGTATTAACAGGGGGCACGATTTCGAAACTGCGCGACGGGCTGTGGAAATGACCGTTTCGCGCGGTATCCGGACTGGTGCCCATTTTATTCTCGGTCTGCCGGGGGAGAGCCGCAGGGATATGTTGGAGGCGACCGCGATGATAAATGCACTGCCATTGCACAGTGTCAAATTCCACCAGCTCCAAATAGTGAAGAATACGGCGATGGAGAGAGAGTTCGCACGATGTCCGGAAGATTTCGTGCAGTTTTCCCTGGAGGAGTACATAGACTTTTTTATAGATGTTCTGGAACGGCTACGGCCTGACCTGTATATCGAAAGATTCGCGGGAGAAGTGCCACCACGTTTCGTCAATTCCACTCCGTGGGGATTGGTCAGAAATGCGGAACTGCTTCATATGCTGGAAAAAAGATTGGTGGAAAGGGACTCTTGGCAGGGTAAATGCTTGTGATAATCAATAAAGTATTATATTTGTAAGTTAAAGTAGAATGCCGATATGCAAGTTTTGACAAATAATCTTATTCCGGAAGGATTGACGTTCGATGACGTCCTCCTGGTGCCGGCTTTTTCCAATGTTCTTCCACGTGAAGTGGATTACACTACCAAGTTTACAAGAGAAATCAGTCTTCAGGCTCCTGTCGTTTCCGCCGCTATGGATACAGTTACTGAGGCGGAGATGGCCATAGCGCTTGCCCGTGAAGGAGGAATCGGGGTTATTCATAAGAATATGCCCATAGAGAGGCAGATGGAGCAGGTGCGGAAAGTCAAGAGGGCGGAGAACGGAATGATTTATGAACCTGTGACCATAAGTCCGGATGCCACGGTGGGCGATGCGCTCAAGTTGATGAAAGATAATCATATCGGTGGCATACCCGTAGTCGATTCGAAGAATGTGCTCTGCGGTATAGTGACTAATCGTGACCTTCGTTTTCAGGATAATGCCGCCACTCCCGTCAGGGAGGTGATGACCAGTGAGAATCTCATTACGGCTAAGAAGGGAATAGACTTGAAGGATGCACAGGAATTGCTGCGCAGGCATAAGATAGAAAAGCTTCTTGTCGTCGATGAGGCCGGAAAACTGGCAGGGCTCATTACGTATAAGGACATAACGAAAATCAAGGATAATCCGAAGGCGTCCAAGGATACGAAAGGGCGTCTGATGGTAGCTGCTGCCCTTGGGGTGAATTCCGAGACTCTCGTAAAGGCGGAAATGCTGATATCGGCCGACCCCGACGCCATAGTTATGGATACCGCTCACGGACATTCGGAGTTCGTTCTCAAGACTGTCAGAAAGGTTCGTGATGCATTCCCCCATATTCAGATAGTGGCCGGAAATGTTGCCACAGGTGAGGCTGCCCTGGCCCTCAAGGACGCCGGTGCGGATGCCGTGAAAGTGGGGATAGGCCCCGGATCCATCTGTACCACGCGTGTGGTGGCCGGTGTCGGAGTACGTCAGTTGTCAGCCATTATGGTGGCTTCCGAGGCCTTGAAGGGAAGCGGTATTCCCGTTATTGCCGATGGCGGTATCCGTTATTCGGGAGACATAGTAAAGGCTCTTGCCGCAGGCGCGAGTACGATTATGGCCGGTTCTCTCTTCGCGGGAACTGAAGAATCCCCCGGAGAAACCATCATTCTCAATGGACGAAAGTTCAAATCCTATCGCGGGATGGGTTCTCTCGAAGCTATGCAGAAAGGGTCTAAGGACAGATATTTCCAGGATATGGAAGAAGATATCAGGAAACTTGTTCCTGAAGGAATCGTCGCTCAGGTGCCGTATAAAGGAACTCTTTCGGAGGTCGTATATCAGTTGCTCGGAGGCCTCCGGGCAGGAATGGGATATTGCGGCGCCCATAATCTGGAGGAACTGCGCCGTGCGAAATTCGTCAGGATTACCAGTGCCGGTTTCGTGGAGAATCATCCGCATGACGTAACCATTACGAAGGAAGCACCTAACTATACCAGGTAAATATGAAGCTTGTCCGTCTCCTTGTCCTTCTGGTGGGCTGCGTTTTCGCTGTCGCATCCTGTCGATTGATAGACAGAATCATAAAGGGAGACGTCATAGCCCGTGTAGGTGGGGATGTGCTGTATGCTTATCAGGTGGCGGAACTGTTACCCAAGGACTGCTCTCCCGAGGACAGTGCCCATATCGTGAGTGCATTCATCGATTCCTGGGCTACAAGGCAGCTCATTCTCATACAGGCGGAAAAGAACCTTTCCAAAGGAGACCGCAACATCGATAAGGAGATGGAGGAACTTCGCAGGGGACTTTTGGCATACAGGTATGAAATGAAGTATGTGGATGCCCATCTCGATACGATAATCACTGACAGTGAGTGCGCTGCATATTATCGGGATAACAGTCAGAAGTTTGTTACTGACACTTACATTATCAGGGGAAGGTATGTGAAGATTCCTTCTTCTTCGCCTAATCTCGATATGGTGAAAAGGCTGTGCCGTTCGGACGTGCAGAAAGAGCTTGATAAATTGGATGAAATCTGTTTCAGCTCCGCGGAGAAGTATTTTCTGTATGATGACAAGTGGATATCGCTGGATGTAATAGCGTCCGAATTCGGAGAATCGGTTTCATTTTGCGAAAAAGAACTGGCAAAGTCCCGTTTCATAGACTTCGTCAAGGACGGTTATACATATCTGCTTTTCGTGACGGAGTATGTGGCCCCTGGGAAACAGGAACCTTTGGAGTATTGTCAGAATCGCATTAGGGAAATATTGTTAAGCGGAAGAAAACAGGAACTGGTGGCGGATTTGGAACGAAATCTGCTTATAGCTGCCAAGAGTTCCGGTTTTTTGACCATATATAATGAACGATGATTATGAGGAAAGTTCGTATTTTGTTTTTAATCGGTCTTGTCACGGTTTTCGTGCCGCTTTCCGTTTCGGCTCAGAGATATGACAATATCATAGACAGAACGGTGGCTGTGGTCGGAGCTGAAATGATTCAGCTCTCGGAATTGGAAGCTGAAGCGCAGATGATGCAGGTGCAGGGGTATGTGTCGGAGAAGAATCTGAGATGTATGATTCTGGAGCAGATGCTGGAATCCAAAATTTATCTTACCCAGGCCAAACAGGATTCCTTGACCGTGAATGCCGAAATGGTGGAAGCCAATCTGGAAGAACGTATCAGCAGGGCTATGAAACAGCTTGGCGGGCAGGAAGAGGTGGAGAAGTATTTCGGGAAGAAACTGCACAAACTGCGTCAGGAGTGGCGCGATGTGCTTAACGAACAGGGACTGGTGCAGGAGATGCAGCGAACTATAGCCGGGAATGTGTCGGAGCTGACTCCGAAGCAGGTCAAGGAGTTCTACAGGACTATTCCGAAGGACAGTCTTCCCGTGGTATCTACTCAGTATCAGATAAGCCAGATAGCAGTTTATCCGGATAAAAAGAAGGCGGAGATGGCTGTCAGGGAACGTCTTCTCGAGTTTCGTGAGAGAATACTGAACGGCGAGAAATTTTCCGTATTGGCATCACTCTATTCTGAGGATCCGGGCAGCAATATGCGTGGAGGTGAATTGGGTATGATGTCCCGGACCATTTACTGGCCTCAGTTCTCCGATGCGGCCATGTCTCTCAAGGTAGGTCAGGTCTCTCCCATCGTGGAGACCCCGGACGGGTTCCATCTGATTCAGATGATAGAGAAGGATGGTGATATGTTCAATGCCCGTCACCTGCTTTTGCAACCTCATTATGGTGAGGAGGACAGAAAGGCGGGATTTGCCAAACTTGACAGTATAAGGAATGTGATGATTGAAGACAGTCTCACTTTTTTCGATGCCGCGCGATACTTTTCTCAGGATCCGGCCACGAGAACGAATGGCGGTGTCCTGTCCGACCCTCATACCGGCTCTGCCCTTTTCGAGAAGGACCAGTTGAAACCGGAGGATTATAAAGTCCTGAGGAATATGAAAATCGGAGATATATCGGAACCTTTCGAATCCAGTGACAATGAAGGCCGCAATGGAAATACTATGTATAAAATCATCAAGTTCGACAAGGAAATTCCTTCTCATACCGCTGACATAGAACAGGATTTGCAACTTCTCTCCGATATGGCCGTGATGCGCGAAAGGGAGAAGGCCATATCTGATTTTCTCGACGAAAAGATAAAATCCGCATACATCGTTATCGATCCTATGTTTGCGGGTTGTGAGTTCCATAGAAAAGAGTGGCTCAAGTGATGCATCGGATTACGGTGCTTCTGACGATTCTGCTTTCTACGTCACTCAGCGCATTCTCTCAGCAGACTCAGCAGGAGGTGAACGACTCTTTGGTTCGTCTTCTGACCGCTTCCCGTGCCCGGATTCTCGAAGAGGGAGGGAAGACTCTGCGGAAAGTGGAGGGAGACGTGATATTTCTTCATAACAATACTTATCTGTACTGCGACACTGCACTCTGGCACGTGGAGGATGAATTCATAGATGCCGTAGGTCACGTGCAGATAGTGCAGGAGAATACCATACTTTCATCTGACAAACTTCATTATGATATTCCTGCGGATTTGGCTACCTTTCGAGGTGTGTTGGTGCAGTTGGAAGATAAGGACAGCAATATTCTCAGAACCCGTAATCTTGACTACAATACCCGTGACAGTATCGCTTATTTCCGTGAGGGAGCATCGATGAGAGACAAAGACGGCAATGTCATCGAAAGTCTTGACGGCCGTTTCGAGTCGAAGGCAGATTTGTTTACATTTTCAAATGAGGTGGAGATGTTTTCGGATTCGGCGTTCTTTACCTGTGATACCCTGCATTACGAAACCGGCCGGGAACTGGCCACGTTCCGGAACAATGCCAAGGCTTGGTTCGGGAAAAACCATATCCGTTCCGACGGAGGCTGGTATGACAGGATGTCTGAGCTGGTGTGTTTCGACAGTGAAGTGTATATGCAGACAGATACTTATGAGGCGTGGTGTGATGAAGTCCGGTATGACCGCAGGAGTGACAATGTGAAAATGTACCGGGATGTTCAGGTACTTGACACAGTCCATAATGCGATGGCGGCGGGAGGTTTTCTGGATTATTACGATTCACCGAGAAAGGTTTTTCTTTCCGAGAATCCATCCGTTATCGGAATGCAGAAGGATTCCGTCACGAATGGGGTGACCGATACCATTTTTGTCAGGGCGGATACCCTCATATTCGAATATCTGATGAAATATCAGGTCAAGGATGAGGTGGCCAATGCCGAAAGCAGACTTGAAACCCTTGATGTCGATGTGGTACTCAATAAGAGGGCGAATGCTGCATCTGAAGCCGCTGCGGCAGCAGCGGCCAGAGAAGCAAGTGAATCTGCAGAACGCAGGGGACCGTTGGGAAAACCCGGCGGGCGGAAGGGTGAGACTCCTCCGGCAACGGAGGCCTCCACTGTGGCGAAGGCTGATACGCTTTCGCCTCTTGAGTCGATGGCTATGACCTGTGATTCTCTTTCGATGGCCGATTCACTTTTTATTTTCGATGCGGAATTCGGACCTGATTCGGCGATGGTGGCTGCTATGGATTCGGTGTCGAAAAACTGGAAAGATACCGCTCAGGTCCAATTCTTCCACGGATTCCACAACGTGAGGATGTATAAGTCCAATATGCAGATGGTCTGCGATTCCCTGGAATATTCCACTTTGGATTCAATCGTAAGACTTTACAACGCTCCTATAGTGTGGAAGGATATCAAGACCCAGCTTAAGGCGGACAGTATGCAGTTCGTTATACGTAACGGATCCATAGACAGGGGGATAATGTTGTCAAATGCTATGATAGTGTCCGAACATAGTCCGGACAAATATTATCATCAGATAAAATCTCCTGAAATGACCGCTTATTTCACTTCCGACGGAAGTAAGCTGAGACGCTTTGACGCTGTCGGAGGAGTGCAGGCGCTGTTTTTTATGGAAGAGGATTCTGTCGTTACGATGATGAATCAGAAGGAAGCCAAAATTATGAACGTGACTTTCAAGAACGGTGAGGTCCAGAAGATGTTGTATATGGAATCCGTCAAGAGTGATGCCTATCCTGTCAGGAAACTGTGGAAGGAAGACCCGGAAAAAATGAAATTGAAAGGTTACGGATGGTATAAGGAAAAGAGGCCGGTTGACCGTTTCGCCGTAACCACGCAAACAATACGTCCGTCCGTGCGCCAGGCTGTGCTTGATGAAGAACAGTTCCCGTCATTCTCATATACCGGTGAATTCTTTCCCGGCTATATGGAAGATGTCTTGAAATGTATAAATGAGAGGGAAACTATCATCTGGCGTCCCAAGTCGGGAGGACAGGTGAAAATTTCCGAGGAGACTGATGTGAAAGGGAATGGGGAAATTATGGAGGATGTCAGTGCGGACTCTGAACAGGAAGAAATCAAAAAGAAAGATTGATATGAAACTTTTGTCAGGAAAAACAGCCTTGATAACGGGTGCTGCCCGTGGAATAGGTAAATCGATAGCTCTCCGTCTGGCCAGTGAGGGGGCGGATATCGCGTTTACGGATTTGGTGGAAGATGAGACTTTTAAAAATACTCAGAGGGAGATAAGCGAATGCGGTGTCAGCTGTCGCGGATATGTGTCGGATGCGTCCGATTTCGAACAGACACACGAAGTGATAACGCAGATTCTGAAGGATTTCGGTCATATAGATGTTCTCGTGAACAATGCCGGCATTACCCGTGACGGTCTTCTGATGCGTATGAGCGAGCAGCAGTGGGATGCCGTTCTGACAGTGAATCTGAAATCCGCTTTCAATTTCTGTCACGCGGTAGTGCCTGTTATGGCGCGGCAGCGTTCAGGCAGTATCATTAATATTTCTTCCATTGTGGGGGTGGCCGGGAATGCAGGGCAATGCAATTATTCTGCATCCAAGGCCGGTATGATAGCACTCGCCCAATCCATAGCCAAGGAGATGGGTTCAAGGAACATACGTGCGAATGCAGTGGCTCCCGGTTTCGTGATGACGGAAATGACCAGACAACTGCCCGAAGATGTCCTCAAGGGCTGGTGTGACAGAATCCCTCTGCGTCGCGGGGCGGAGCCGGATGAAATCGCGAAAGTGGTGCTGTTTCTGGCATCGGATTTGTCATCGTATGTATCAGGACAGGTCATCCGCATAGATGGAGGAATGTCGTAATATTATAATTTTTTAAGAAATGAAACCTTTCAATCTTGTCTTGAACCGTTCGTACGGTTTCGTCAGGGGAGTGCTTACGATTCTTCTGGGTATCGCATTCATCATCTGGCCGGATAAGGCTAAGGAATATACTTGTCTCATCCTGGGACTCATAGTTATTGTCCTCGGTCTTTCAGCGTTGATACGGTCAAATTTCGGAAAGGAGGGGAATGTCCTGAATCTTTTGGCCATAAACGGATTTCTGGATATAATCTTCGGCTTGGTGTTATTGATATTCAGGGATTTTTTCGTGAATCTCATCACATTTCTGTTCGGGTTTATGCTTCTCGTATTCGGAATCGCTGCTCTTGTGGAGACGGTTTCGGTCAGGAAGAATACCGGCAGCATCAGGAAAAGAGCCTTCATTTTTCCGATTCTGATTACCGCACTGGGCATAGGGATGTTTTTTATGCCGGACAAATCTTCCGATGCCGTCTTCGTACTGTTCGGAATATCCATCGTGGTATATGGGATATTCGAGTTGGTGGTATTCGGGAAATCCCGTAAGATGGTCACTCAGGAGACTGTGGAGGAAGTCCCGTACGAAGAGGTGGAAAACAAATAAGGAATTGACGTTTCGTCAATTCCTGCTGGTACCCCCGTGGGGAATCGAACCCCAACCAAAAGAACCGGAATCTTTCATTCTATCCATTAAACTACGGAGGCGATGAATGGAAGTGCAAATGTATAAAAATTGAACGAAATAAAGAATGGAAGCGAATAAGACTGCATATGTTTTTCCAGGTCAGGGGGCTCAGAAACCCGGGATGGCCAAGGATTTGTACGACTCTTTTCCGAAAGTGAAGGAAATGTTTGAAAACGCCAATGAAATTCTGGGTTTCAGGATAACGGATATAATGTTCGGGGAGGACGAGGAGGCGTTGAAACAAACGAAGGTGACTCAGCCTGCGGTATTCCTGCATTCTGTAGGCTGTGCTGCGGTGGTCAGGGATTTTCGTCCGGATATGATGGCCGGCCATTCTCTGGGTGAATTCTCCGCTTTGGTCGCTGCCGGAGCCATCGCTTTCGAAGATGGATTGAAATTGGTCTCAGCCAGGGCTTTCGCCATGCAGAAAGCTTGCGAGTCCATACCCTCCACTATGGCTGCCATCATAGGTCTTGCGGATGATATTGTCGATTCAGTGTGTCAGGGATGCAATGGTATCGTGGTGAGTGCGAATTACAATTCTCCGGGGCAGGTGGTGATATCGGGGACTGTGGAAGCTGTGGAAGAGGCCTGCGCAGCGTGCAAGGCCGCCGGGGCCAGAAGGGCTCTTCCGTTGAAAGTGGGTGGAGCATTTCATTCTCCGCTTATGGAACCGGCTGCCATGGAATTGGCGGAAGCCATTCAAAGAACTCCGGTCAAGGCGCCGCTTTGCCCGATTTACCAGAATGTCGATGCTCTTCCGCACATCGACCCTGTGGAAATCAAGAAAAATCTTCTGCTGCAGTTGACCTCTCCGGTACGTTGGACCGCCATCGTTCGCAATATGTGTTCTGACGGGGCGTACAGTTTTGTCGAACTCGGCCCCGGCGAAGTCCTGCGCGGCTTGATAAAGAGGTGTACCAAGGAATACATTTTCCCTGAAATATGAATTTGCTTTTTTACCCAAAGCAGATTTTTACTACCTTTGAATACGCCCATAATTTTGGAGAACTAACGTAAATAATTAATATATAAAGACTTATGGCTAAAGAAAAAGTGTTTATGACCTGTGACGGCAATACCGCGGCCGCACAGGTGGCTTATTGGTTCAGCGAGCAGGCTGCCATTTATCCCATTACCCCTTCTTCTCCTATGGCTGAAAGTGTGGATGAATGGTCCGCCAATGGGGAAAAGAACCTTTTCGGTGAGACGGTTAAGGTGGTGGAGATGCAGAGTGAGGCAGGTGCGGCGGCCGCTGTTCACGGTTCCTTGCAGGCGGGAGCCCTTACTTCTACGTTTACGGCATCTCAGGGTCTGCTTCTGATGATTCCGAATATGTATAAGATAGCCGGAGAACTTCTTCCCGCAGTTTTCCATGTAACGGCCCGTTCCATCGCGACTCAAGCCCTTTCCATTTTCGGTGACCATCAGGATGTGATGGCCTGCCGTCAGACGGGTTTTGCCATGCTGGCATCATCCAGTGTTCAGGAAGCTCATGATATGGCGGCTGTGGCCCATCTGTCCGCCATCAAGTCAAGTGTACCTTTCGTACATTTCTTTGACGGATTCCGGACATCCCACGAAATACAGAAAATAGAAAAGCTCGACCCTGCCGGACTGAAGAAGATGATTAGCGACAAGGCTCTTGAGAATTTCCGTAACCGTGCCCTGAATCCGGCCAAACCCGTGACCAGGGGAACTGCCCAGAACGGGGACGTTTATTTCCAGGCACGCGAGGCCTGCAATGCCTATTATGATGCTATCCCTGATATCGTCGCCCGTTATATGGGAGAACTCGGTGAAATGACCGGTCGTCATCATCTGCCTTTCGAATATTATGGCGCGAAAGATGCCAGAAACATAATAGTGGCGATGGGCTCGGTATGTGAAACGGCCCGTGAGGTAGTGGATATGCTGATGGCCAAAGGTGAAAAGGTCGGAATACTTTCCGTTCATCTGTATCGTCCTTTCTCAGCCAAGTATTTCCTTCGCGTCCTTCCCAAGAGCGTGAAGAGAATAGCTGTGCTTGACAGGTGCAAGGAGCCCGGTTCTGTCGGTGAACCTCTCTATGTGGATATCAAGTCCATTCTCGCCGATATGGGTGAAGATGCTCCCTATATCATCGGCGGACGTTATGGCCTTTCTTCCAAGGATACTACTCCTGCCCAGATTCTGGCAGTTTACGAAAATCTCAAGAACAAGAAGCCGAAAACCGATTTCACCATCGGTATCACGGATGACGTTACGTTCAAGTCTCTTCCTACGGTAGAGGAATTCTCCCTGGCGAAGAAGGGAACTTACGAATGCAAGTTTTATGGTCTGGGCTCTGACGGTACCGTCGGTGCCAACAAGAACACCATCAAGATTATCGGTTCCCATACTCCAAAGTACTGTCAGGGCTATTTTGATTATGATTCCAAGAAATCCGGCGGATATACCTGTTCTCACCTGAGATTCGGTGATGAGAAGATAACGTCTCCCTATCTCGTTTCCAATGCCGATTTCGTGGCTTGTCACGTTCCTTCATATCTTCAGAAATACGATGTCCTCAAGGGTATCAAGAAGAACGGGACATTCCTTCTGAACAGTCTCTGGTCTGTAGAGGAAACATTGAAGAGGGTGCCTGACTGCGTGAAGCAGGTCATCGCTGAAAAGGAACTCAAATTCTATATTATCAACGCTACCAAGATAGCCGAGGAAATCGGTCTTGGAAACAGAACCAATACCATTCTCCAGTCGGCATTCTTCAAGATTACGGGCATCATCCCCTATGCGGATGCCGTCACCTATATGAAGAAAGCCATCGACAAGAGTTATGGCAAGAAAGGTGAGAAAGTGGTCAGCATGAACTATGCCGCTGTGGATCGCGGAGCTGAATACGAAGAGGTTCCCGTTCCCGCCGAGTGGAAGACCATACACTCCAAGTTCCGCCCCGCTTCCTTCGACAGACTTGCTCCCGAGTGGGTTCGCAACGTAGCGGACGTGGTAAATGCTCAGAACGGGAATGACGTTCCCGTAAGTGCCTTTACCGGGGAGTATGCTGATGGTACGATTCCCGTTGGGACTGCTGCATACGAAAAACGCGGTGTGGCCACCCACGTTCCTGCTTGGGACCCTGAAAAATGTATTCAGTGCAATCAGTGCGCTTATATATGTCCTCACGCCGCCATCCGTCCTTTCCTTGCGACTGAAGATGAACTGGCCAAGGCTCCTGCTTCCGTCAAGAGCGCTCAGGGTAAGGCTCAGCTGAAGGATTACCGTTTCACCATACAGGTATCTCCTATGGACTGTACCGGCTGTGGTAATTGCGTGGATGTTTGTCTGGCCAAGGAGAAGGCTCTCGTTATGGTTCCTATGGAGACACAGGCCGGGGAACAGGCCAATTTCGATTATCTCCACACATCGGTCGGATACAGGGACAATGTCGTTCCCAAGGCCTCAAATCTCAAGAATCTGCAGTTCGCACAGCCTCTGTTCGAATTTTCGGGAGCCTGTTCCGGCTGCGGAGAGACTCCGTATATCAAGAATATCACCCAGTTGTTCGGTGACAGGATGATGATAGCCAATGCCACCGGGTGTACTTCCATCTACAGTGCTTCCTTCCCTTCATCACCTTATTGCGCCGACAAGAACGGTCGTGGTCCCGTTTGGGATAATTCCCTCTTCGAAGATGCCGCTGAATTCGGTCTCGGTATGAGGGTCGGTACCGAACGTATGCGTGATACCGTGGCGAATCTTATGCGCAAGGGTCTCGAGTGTCCTTCCTGCTCTTCACAGCTGAAGGAACAGTTTGAAAGATGGCTTGCCAACAGAGGCGATGCCGCCATTACACGTGAGGTGGAGGAGACCATAGTTCCCCTGATGGAAGAATGCGGCTGTGACACCTGCAAAGCCCTGCTGAAGTACAAGGCATATATCGCTGCCCGTTCACAGTGGATTTTCGGAGGTGACGGATGGGGTTATGATATCGGATACGGTGGACTTGACCACGTTCTGGCTTCTGGAGAAAACGTGAACGTAATGGTTATCGATACGGAGGTTTATTCAAATACCGGTGGACAGTCCTCGAAGGCTACCCCTGCAGGGGCTGTAGCCAAGTTCGCTTCATCCGGAAAGAAGGTACGTAAGAAAGACCTCGGAATGATGGC
>JAZUEO010000123.1:0-3086 GCA_045640205.1 Candidatus Coprenecus sp.
ATATGCCTGTAGGCAAGACAAGCCACGTACATAGTGTTTCCAACGAGCTTGTGGCTACACTCCGTAATCCAGAAGGACTGTATGTCAAGATATATATGCGGGCCTTTGATGACGGAGTGGCATACCGTTACGAGATTCCCGCGCAGAAGAGTATGGGGAGCCTTGCCGTCAAGTCTGAGTGTATGGAACTCAAGCCTGCCGGCGACCCTGTGACCAAGGCGATGATTCTGCCCGGATTCATCAGCTCGCATGAGGCGAACTATAAGACAGCTCCTCTGAGCGCATACGAGGATAGTCTTCTGATGGATATGCCCGTGTTCCTGGCCTTCCCTTCCGGAAAATATATGGCCGTTACTGAAGCGAACGTAGTGGATTATGCCGGAATGATGATTCGCAGCAGGAACGGAATGCTTACGGGAGTTCTGTCTCCGCGTCTGGATGACTCCGGGCTCAGTGTTATCGGAGAACTGCCGCACCGCAGTCCCTGGCGCGTGTTCCTTATTTCCGACAGGGCCGGAGCTCTTCTGGAGTCCAATATTCTCACGACCTTGTGTGACCCTTGTGCCGAACAGGATTTGTCCTGGCTCAAGCCGGGAAAATCCACTTGGGAGTGGTGGTGCGGATATCGGGTTCCCGAGAAATTGAAGAAAGGTAATCTGAATACGGTGAATTATAACATAAATACCTGTTTCATCGATTTCTGCGCCAGGAACGGCATTACATATCATTCCATTACCGGAATTATCGATGAGAACGGTCGCGAATACCCTTGGTTCTACAATGAGGGGAGTTACACCGGCAGTCCGCTTGAAAGTGACGACACCAAGCGTCTCTGCCCCGGCTTCGAACTTGAACCAATCTGCCGGTATGCGGAGGAGAAGGGTGTGGATATGCGTGTGTGGGTTCACTGGAAGCCTCTCTCAAAAGACATCGAAGGCACTTTCCGCCAGTACCGTGACTGGGGAATCAAAGGTATGATGATAGATTATATGGACCGTGATGACCAGGAGATGATAGATTTTCAGAAAAAGGCTTTGGAACTGGGTATGAAATATCATCTGCACATCCAGTTCCACGGTTCCAGCAAACCTTCAGGTCTGCAGCGTACTTACCCCTGCGAGTTCACGAGGGAGAATACGCTGAACTATGAAGTTTACAAATGGAACGGCACGCAGCTTGGCGCTGACCACGATTTGGACCTTGCTTTCACCCGCTGCTTGGCCGGTCCTGCAGACTATCATCTGGGAGGTTTCAATGCTGTCACTATGGAGGAGTACAAGCCTGTATTCTCCCAGCCGGTGGTGACCAATACCCGCAGCCATATGCTTGCGTTGTATGTTGTGTATGAAAGTGCACTTCACCTTATTTCAGATGCTCCTGAAGCGTACGAAGGGCAGGCAGGTCTCGATTTCCTTCTTCAGGTCCCGACGGTCTGGGATGAGACGCGCGTGCTCACAGCTGAGCCGGGCGAGCATATCCTTGTAGCCCGCAGGAATGGAAGCGATTGGTATCTCGGAGCCATAGGCAGCAGCAAATCAGCTCATGAATTCGTATTCGATGCCGACTTCCTCGGTGAAGGTGATTACACTATGACTCTGTATCATGATGCCGCCGATTCGGAAACTTGTCCGAACCATATCGAATGTTCCGGCTCCACCGTGAAAGCTTCCGACCGGCTTACTGTCAGTTGTGTGCCTACCGGCGGCTTCGCAGCCATCATAAAACCTCGGAAATAGTCACAGGGCAGTGTGCAGAATTTTTAACACAACAGCAAAGCAAATGAAAATCAGTAACGGTATAATCGAAGTCGAGGCTTCAAATCACGGAGCGGAACTGCTCAGCATACGCAAAGGGGGGAGAGAATATGTATGGCAGGGAGACCCAAAGTTCTGGGGGCGTCATGCTCCTGTACTCTTTCCTATAGTGGGAAAAGTCTGGAACGATGAATACAGAGTGTCCGGTCAGACTTATCAACTCCACCAACACGGCTTCGCCCGTGATATGGACTTTAAGAGCATTCCTGAGGATTCAGCTGAAAAAATGGCCTTTGTGCTGAAGTCTGACGGGAAAACCCGCAGTCTCTATCCATTTGATTTTCTGCTCAGGGTAGAGTATGAACTTGATTCTGATACTGTAATAAAAAGGGATATTGTGAAGAATACGGGAAATGCATCGATGTTCTATATGATCGGTAATCATCCAGCATTCCTATATAAAGATTTTGACCCGGGTGACAAGATTCACGGCTATGCCTGCTATTATAACGGAAAGCAATTGCTCAAAAATATGATGCTTTCCCCTCTTACCGAGTGCGGTGCGTTGAAGCGCGGAAAGAGCATCTTTACCCTGCCCTCAGGCATACAGGAACTCCGGGCTGCGACTTTCGATGACGATGCACTGGTATTTGAAAATTCGCAGATAGATAAGGTGATTCTTCTGGACAAGGAACAGAATCCTTATCTTACGGTATCTTTCCCCACTGCCCAGACGCTTGGAATATGGTCATCCAAAGGCAGAAACGCTCCTTTCGTGTGTGTCGAACCGTGGAACGGACTTACCGATCCCGAAGGCTTCGACGGAGACATAAGCGAACGGGCCTGGATTCAATGCCTCGAACCCGGGGCAGAGGCGGTTTACGAATATACCGTCACCGTCCTGGATTAAAAGTCTGTTTCTCCGATTATTCGCCTGATTTTCAAATTCCGAATACAAGGATAGTTTTTTCGTGTCACTCTTCCGGGTGCTCCCAGTCGAATGACACTTCACGGCCGAGCAGAGTCCATCTTGCAGGATGGCGTGTCTCCATCCAATCCAGAGGCTCGCAGGTGGCCTGAGGCTTTGATGCGATATCGAAACTTTTCTTGAGGGCTTCCATCTGCTCCGGTCCCATAACTTCGGGCTGCGGTGAGACGAAAAGGGGAGTGCCGCTCACGCTGCACGATGCGAGAAGCGCGGCCATTGCAAAAACAGACAGTATATTTTTCATGATTATTGGTTCTTGTCTGACAAAGAAAACAATAATGGTGATTCAATCCAAATGTTGTTTTTGTAAATTTACGGTATGAAAAGAATATTCAGAAGCGGCA
>JAZUEO010000124.1:0-5444 GCA_045640205.1 Candidatus Coprenecus sp.
TACAAGCCGGACGGCATCGAGAGAACTTATCCCAATATGATGACACGTGAAGGCGTGATGGGCAACGAATACAACAAATGGTCCCATCGTGTCACACCCGAGCATAACGTCACTCTTGCATTCACGCGAATGATTGCAGGCCCGATGGACTACACACCCGGAGGATTCCGCAACGTAACCATTGACAAGCACGACACTTCCGCCCCTGCAAGCGTCATAAACACACGGGCCGCGGAACTCAGCAAGTTCGTTATTTACGAGAGTCCTTTCACGGTATTCTGCGACCATCCTGATTACGTTCTCGGCCAGAGTGGAAGCGATTTTCTCAACGCTATGCCTACCGAATGGGACGATACCAGATTTCTTGGCGGATTACCCGACGAATACATCGCTATGGCACGGCGTCATGGTTCGAAATGGTACATAGGTGTAATGGGTAACAGTCAGGCACGGGAACTCACACTGGACCTCTCCTTCATAAATGAGGGTCCAAAGACAGTGGAATACTGGCAGGACGGCAAAAAAGCGGCCAAGAATCCCTCTGACATTCTGCACGGAACATTGAATCTCAAGGCCGGAGCACCGCTAAAAGTCAAACTGGCCCCTTCAGGCGGATTCGTGGCAACTGTCGAAGGAGAATGCAGTTTCAATACCCCCGTTCAAGCCAGATATTTCGGTCTCCATTTCGATTTCCACGCTTCCCCTGAAAGGTGTCCCGCCATCGGCTCGACTCTCTCTGAAGAAGATATAAAGGAAATCTGCACCACGTATAAGCCTGATTTCATTCAGGTTGACAGCAAGGGACACCCCGGCTGGTCATCGTATCCCACGGAATATGGTGACGAGACACCGGGCATAGTGGGAAATCCTATGGATACCTGGCGCAAAGTCACCAGAGAGAATGGAGTACAGTTATATGCCCACCACTCAGGTGTATATGATGCCATTTATTGCCAGAAGCGCCCGGAGGAAGCGATAAAAGTGGCAGACGGCACTCCTTCAGGAGCTTATGTCCGCACAAACGGCAGTTATGCTGACGACAAGCTGATTCCGCAGATTCTGGAACTGGCAGGACGCTACGGCCTCGACGGCGTTTGGGTGGATGGTGACTGCTGGGGCGCACAAATGGATTTTGACCCGCGTACAATAGCCGGTTTTGAAAAAGAGACCGGCATCAAACTCGGCAGTGTGCTGCCAGTCAATGCCGATTCCCCATACTATATGGAATACGCCGACTACTGCCGCAAACTGTACCGCGATTACCTGAAACACTATACTGATGCCGTGCACGCGCAGTATCCGGATTTCAAAGTGATATCCAACTGGGCATATACCGAACATATGGCCGGACCCGTGACAGCCGACAACGACTGTATCTCGGGAGACCTTGATTGGAAGAATTCCATTATGTGGGGACGTTACTCCGGGCGCTCTGCAGTGATGCAGGGAAAGCCGTGGGATATGATGGCGTGGTCTTTCAGAAATGTTCCCGGAGGTCAGGTAACCAAGACGCCTGTACAACTTATGCAGGAAGGCGCATCCATCATCTCCCTCGGAGGCGGTTTCCAGTTCTATGTATGTCAGGATGCGAATGGAGCCCCAAATATGAAAGTGCTCCGTAATCTCGCTCCTACAGCCGAATTCTTCCATCAGCGCCGTGAATGGACCTTCGGCGGAAAGCCCAGGAAACAGGTGGCGGTACTTATGGAAACAGCCCAACGACTTGCTGAGCAGGGACAATGGTCAAGAGATGGGAATACCGGTCTTTATACCCGCGCCGGTTATCAAAGGCTTATGGGACTCATATCCATTCTATGCGATGCAGGACACTCCGTATCACTCATATCTGAAAGGGAACTTAAAAACGGGAAGGCATCTGGATATCCGCTCATCATAATACCGGAATTGTATCAGGAACTGCAGGAGAGCACCTGGAATGGGTTGATGGCATACGCAGAAGCCGGAGGTTCAGTGGTTCTGACAGGTCCCGAGACCTGCCGTATGTACGGTTATGAAACGGCAAGCCAGTCTGATACCTATGACAAAGGCAATGGCAAACTGGCATTCTACCCTTGGGAAAGGTCTTCCTCGTATATGGAAACCAGGAAATGCGAAGACAGAAAGAGTTTTTCGGACTTCCTGCTCACGCTCTATGATCCTGAATTCCGTCTGGTCTCTGCGAACGGTCTTTTGGAGGTGGTTGATTTCGAGAAGGACGGACAGTTGATGGCACAGCTTGTCAATTGTAACGGGAACCACTATGACGAAAAGTCACTCACTGAGGATTTCATTCCCCCGGTACTTGATGCCATACTCAAAATCAGGCTCGACAAATGTCCGAAGGCCATTATCCTGCAGCCTGAGGGAAAGGAACTCGAATTCAGATGGAATGAGGGCTATGCCGAAGTGACCATTCCGAGAATAGACATTCATTCCACGATAGTGGTCTCACAGTAATTTTATATCAAGCTTATTACATCTCCCGGCTTTGTGTCAGACACGAACGGCTCGGTTTGACCGGGAACCTCAATGCATAGACGACCGCCCTTTTCAGAATAGACTTCCAGACTGGAAACCACTCCGTCTGACATTTCTGCAGACACAAGGAATGCACCACGGGTACGCAAGTGACAGAAACGCACATTCTTCCAATCAGCAGGAATGGCTGGAAACACTCGGATTACCCCACTGCGGCTTTGAAGGAGCATCAACTGCACAGCTGAAGCAAAGGCAAAATTACCTTCAAGAGTGAATGGTCTGTAAGTAAACTGAGATTTGCCGCTCTTAGTCTGGTCACCATTGGCGTGAAAGGTGTTCGGCAGGCAGAAGCATTGTGCGAAGATACGGAGGGCCTCTGCGGCACCTTCGCCATCCATTGCACAGGCCTTAAGATTTGCAAGCCAGGAATACGAATATCCGCACCACCAGTCCGGCCCGTAATCATCGAGACGTGCGATGGTAGCCTTTATGATTCTTCGGGATTCGTCTCCGTCATCCCAGTCGAGAAGGCCGAGCGGAAAAATGGCCATTGCGTTAGAAAAATGACGGTGCGATACATTGTATGGAAATCCGTGTGCAAACGTTAGCGCATCATCTTCGATATCGAGTGCCGGCCATTCCGAAAGACATTGTTTCCAACTGGCGGAATCCCCGGACAGACCAAGCGCTTCACTCATCTCTGCGGCAGCACCGAAGATAAAGTGAATCAGCGACAGATCATAATTGGTCATAGTATGAAACCATGCATCCATACTGTCATCGAAGATTTCAGGACTGCTGCTCAAGGGAAGCACACGATATCCGTCCGCATTGATATACGAGAGCTGCTTGAGTGCCTCGGCCACCTCGGACACGAAAGGATAGCCCTTTTCCTTTAAAAATGTATCATCGGCACTGTATTTCCAATGTAGATAGAAGTGCTGCGCCACCCAGGCTGATGTAGTGGGTGAAAACGAATACTGAGCCCACCCGCCCATAGGTTCACCGTCAAGCGTTGAGACACCGGGTACCATAATTCCATCGACCTCGAAGAAGTTACGGGCATAGCGACGGAACGTATCCCTGCAGTCCCACAGGTATTTAAGGAAAGCCTCACCCTCATCAAGATGATTTCCTACATATACCGGCCAGTAGCTCAGCTGAGTATTCAAGTCGTTATGGTAATCCCCTTTCCAGGGGGGCAACAAACCGTTATCGGCAGTCCATACCGCCTGAAGGGAGATGGGACGGGAGTCCTTGCGGCTGGTCGAGCCCAATTTGTATAGTTCATTGTCATACTGTTTCTGTATCACAGGGTCAGGAACAGTCACACAAGATGCATTCCAGAAACTGTTCCAGTATTCCAGATGACTGTCATAATCTTTGCTGACACCGCGCTTCATGGCTCTCGATACTTCATTCACAGCATCGATTTCATCAAGGGAAGTACTCACACTCCAAGCACCGGAGAGAGTGTTTCCTTCATACTCCCACGAGACTGCTACATCATAAGAATAGTCACCGGAACCTTTCTGGTGGTAGTGTATACTGCGGTTGGAAGCATTGATACTCCCCTGTTCGTAACCAAGTGACGCGAGTTCGGTGACAGTGATACCGTCGGCTTCAACATCAGGTCGCCCCTGATACTGCGGTGCCTTGATGGAAGGGGCGAATTTCGTGTCAGCTATACCCTTGAAGATGAACCAACCGACGTGTTCGGATGCGGTGACAAAGGTTTCAAGTGTAGCTCCACTTTCCCACTCCACACGGCAGAGGGCATCATTGAGATATAATCGCACCGACTTTACTGCGCCAAGTTCCGACATAGGGAATTCTATGGCTGCACAGGATATTTTCGAGGGTGCCGGAGCATGGCCATAATGATAGGAGAACTGCTTGCGTATCGCCTCATTATCGCCTGCAGCCACCATATCCAGAAGCCACTTATACCTGAATCTCACGGTATCTTGAAAATCAGGTGTCTTGCTGAGATCCCAAAGGTCATAATGGTCTAAGGAGAAGCGCAGATTGCCATTCTTCTCCCAGACAAGCTGACCCAGTTCTGCATTACCCAGAGGCACTGCCTCGTCCCAGGTATCTGCCATGCAGTCAAATACAAGATCACTGTCGCTTGCTGAAGGAGTAAATTCTTCCGTACACGATGTAAGTGCCGCCATACAGACGGTAATCATACTGAAAATATACCTTTTCATACTTCAATAACTATTTTCTATAATTCATCTATACCAGTCCCGACTGCAGAAAGAGAAGCCTTGACTGTAGGTAGGAAGTCGGGCTTGTTTTCGCAGCGGAATGAGCCGGTCACAGGGTTGTCCTGTGGCGGGCCACTGATTTCCAGTTTGTTCCATCCCTGCCGCAGAGGCAACTCGCGGAAGATGGTATCTCCGCCACTGTCGTAAGCCACCTTGACCTCCTTTCCGTTTATCTTCAGTCCGCAGCCACCGCATCTGACGTGGAGGGTGAGTTTGGGCATATCCGGTTCGATGAGAAGGTCGTCGAGATGCCTGGGGCTGAACACATATAATTCAAGAGCGCCGTTCACCAAGGCTTTCCTCGCATTTGTAGGGAAGAACAGTTCTCCTTCACGCAGGAAGAAGAAGCTGTCGGCGTCTATCTCGACTGCCTTGCATCTTATACCTGCATTTTTCAAAAGGGTGGCCATAGTTTTGAAACCTTTTTCCGAATCCGTGAAATTCAGCAGGGTGTTGACATAGACTCCACCGTTCTCGACAAATACCGGCAGAGCCTTGGTGCACTCATATTCGCTCCGAAGGACAGAGGCGGTCTTGGCATCCTCGCCTCTCCAGTTCCAACTTCTCCACTCCGTGCGGCAGGCATTGAGAAGAACTTTGCCATTTTCGACGAATTCGCCTTTGAGAGTGTATCTGGAAACATCGGAGCGCTGGAGCCCGCAGAAATAGAAATCCGAGTTGCCCAGTCCCCGT
>JAZUEO010000125.1:0-5571 GCA_045640205.1 Candidatus Coprenecus sp.
ATGAAGACCCTCGGAACTGCCGCCTGTCCCCCTTATCACGTGGCTTTCGTCATCGGAGGAACCTCTGCGGAGATGAACCTCAAGACAGTCAAACTTGCTTCTGCCAAGTATTATGATACGATTCCCACCAATGGAAGTGATCTCGGGCGTGCTTTCAGAGACGTGGAACTTGAAAACAAACTGCTTGAGGCCGCCCGTAACATAGGACTGGGCGCTCAATTCGGCGGCAAGGCTTATGCCCACGATATCCGTGTCATCCGTCTGCCCCGTCACGGTGCATCCTGCCCTGTCGGTATGGGAGTTTCCTGTTCGGCTGACAGAAATATCAAGGGCAAAATCAATAAGGACGGTATATGGCTTGAAACTCTCGATTCGAATCCTGCCCGTCTTATACCGGATGAACTCCGGGGAGGTCTGGCAGCGGCGTTGGGTGGAGTGCGCATAGACCTTGACAAGCCGATGAAAGATGTTTGCGCTGAATTGAGCAAGCATCCTGTTTCCACATTCCTCCTTCTCAACGGTACCATCATAGTGGCCCGCGACATCGCTCACGCCCGTCTGAAGGAACGCATCGACAGCGGAGAGGGACTGCCCCGGTATATGAAAGAACATCCGGTTTACTATGCAGGTCCCGCCAAGACCCCGGAAGGAATGCCTTCTGGCTCTTTCGGGCCTACGACCGCAGGCCGTATGGACCCTTACGTCGAATTGTTCCAGGAAAATGGAGGCAGTATGATTATGATAGCCAAAGGCAATAGGAGCCAGGTTGTTACAGATGCCTGCAAGAAACACGGAGGCTTCTATCTGGGAAGTATCGGAGGCGCCGCCGCCATTCTGGCTCAGAACAATATCAAGAGCGTGAAACTTCTCGAGTACCCTGAACTCGGAATGGAGGCCATTTATGAAACCAAGGTGGAAGATTTCCCCGCTTTCATACTCGTCGATGACAAGGGAAATGACTTCTTCAAGCAGTTATAGAAACTGACCCCGGATGCCTACAGCTTTCTGTAGGTGGCGTGCGGGGTGATAAGATAGCCGTTGAGGTCGTCTCGTGATTCGAGAAACTCAACGGCTTTTTCATATCCGAGAACCATACAATAGGTGGCGTATGCATCAGCCATCGTGGCATCCGGCGCAATGACGGTAGCACTGAGGAGCGTGTCGCGTGCAGGCCATCCGGAAATGGGATTGATGCTGTGGGCATATTTCTCTCCGTCTTCTCCTATGAAAAACTTGCGGTAATTGCCTGAGGTTACGATGCCGCAGTCCGAGACCTCCACTACATCCTGAATATTGGCTCCGGCCGTCATATTGCCGTCAATGGGAGCATCAATGCCGATGCGCCATTTCTTTCCGGAGGCATTCACGCCTTTGCAGCGGATTTCCATACCGACGTCGATGAGGTAATTCCGTATGCCCATCGCTTCCAATTCGCGGGCTATAAGGTCGCAGGTGTATCCTTGGGCGATGGCATTGAAATTCATACGGACGCGCGGGTCATCTTTGCGAAGAATGGGATTCCCCTCTTCCGGGATGGAAAGTGCAAGGTGCTGCATCCCGCAGAAATGGCGAAGGGAATCAATGGCAGCCGGGGTATTGATGCTTGAACGCAATTCAGCCATTTTGGCGGGGTTTTTGAAGCCGAATCCCCAGAAGTCGAACAGCGGGGCTGCAGAAACGTCGAAAAGACCGTCGGTTTCTTTCCACAGTGAGAGGCAGACAGTATAAAGGTCACTGAAAACGACGGGGATGCGGAGTTCGCTGTCGGACTTGTTGAAACAGCTGAGAACGGAAGATTTATTGTATCCGGAAAATGTGTTTTCCACGAGAGTGAGAATGCTGTCGGTCGCTGAAGTTATTGTTCCGTGGGGTATTTTTCGCCCTTTGGAGTCACTGTCACAGAATGTGATATGGTATTCTCCGCCTTGCGCCGTTCCGGTCATTGTAAAGTAGGTGTTCTGGTTTTGGCAACTGGAGAGAAAAACGAGGGTGACGGCAGAAATGATAAAATGTTTCATTGTCAGAATAAATTTGGTGCTAAGATAGAAGAGTTTCATTAAAAAATGACCATATTTGCAATATGAGAAGAATATCTGCATTTATTTCCTTATTCGTGCTGTCTTTTGTCGCGATGATGGTTTCCTGTTCCAAAAATGATAAAACAGAAATCCTTCCGTCTATGACCGGGACAGTGGATTTTGACTTGCCGGCATATACGGTCGCCGGGCAGAAAATAGATTTGGTCGCAGGGGGGATAATCTCACCGGGCGGTGTAGATTGGTTATGGTACTCCAGGTCTATGCATATTTCTGAAACAGATACTGTATATGGTCCTCACCTCAGTGTCGTGATTCCGGACCGAATCGGCGAAGATACCCTTACGGCGTATGCCCAAAAAACGGGTTATTATTCTACCAGCAGAATAAAATATACTGAAGTCATCGACCCCGTCATAGGGGGAGAGTCTGTCGGTGGAATTCTTCCCGGGGATGATGTGTTTACTGACGAACGTGACGGGTCACTGTATTCTGTAGTGAAATATGGAAATCTCGAGTGGTTTACTACGAATCTCCATTATGCCGGTGAGAATGGCTCATTGGGAACTGCCTATCAACATTCGGACCCTGTCGATGGAGTGTTCGGGAGACTTTATTCGTGGAATGAGGCCACGGGCGGTTCCGGAGGTTCCGGATTGGGTGGAGGTCCTCAGGGTGCATGTCCGGATGGATGGACAGTACCTACTCAAGACGACTGGACCGACTTCGCCAATGCTGTGAAACCTGCTTCCGTCACACATGAATTGAAATTCGAAGAAAAATGGAATCTCCTGGCTCCGGATATCTCGGCCGATATAACAATAAACGGGAAAAAAATGTGGGAGTACAGCCCGACTAACGTGCAGACCAATCTGCACAAATGGAATGCCATTCCTGCCGGTAAAAGTGCCAACGGACACAATACCTTCGAACAGATTCTCTCCTACGGATTCTGGTGGGTGGCTGATACGACACCCGATGGAGAGAGGGCGGTTTTCAGGTATATTTATTGGGAGTATCCTGATATGCCTTATTCCACGGCTGATAAGGAAAATATCGGTTTTTCTGTCAGATGTGTTAGAAAAGTTGAATAATAATTTAATCTATAGTTAGTTATGAAAAGTAGAAACACGAAAAGAATAGTACTGCTCGTTATTTTGGTACTTGCTGTCATCTGGGGTGTCAGGCAGTATAATAAAATAGTTACATTGGAAGAAACTGTCGAGGCCGCTTGGGGACAGGTGGAAAATGTCTATCAGAGACGTGCCGACCTGGTTCCGAACCTTGTGGCCACAGTCAAGGGTTATGCAGCTCATGAATCCAAAACATTGACCGATGTAATAGATGCCCGTGCCCGTGCGACTCATATTTCCGTAGACCCGGCCGACCTGAATCCTGATGAAATCGCCAAATTCCAGAGTGCTCAGTCTGAACTCTCCGGTGCTCTCGGACGTCTGCTGGTTTCAGTGGAACAATATCCCGACCTGAAAGCCAGTCAGAACTTTCTGGACTTGCAGGCTCAGCTCGAAGGAACGGAAAACAGAATAACTGTGGAACGTAAGAAATTCAATGAAGCCGCACAGGCTTTCAATTCCAAAATTCGCAAGTTCCCGGTAAATCTCATCGCCTCTTTGGGCAATTTCGAAAAGAAAGGTTATTTCAAGGCGGAAGAAGGAGCTCAAGAAGCTCCGGAAGTATCGTTTGAATAGTACCGGATGAGAAAGGTACTCACGATATCCACATTCATTTGCTGGTGCCTGATAGTAATGGCGGAAATTCCACCGAAACCGTCGGTTCCTATGGCTGTTTACGATTATGCGGACCTGTTCAGTGTGGCTCAGTATAATGAATTGAATCAGAGCCTTATAGCATTCTCAGATTCTACGTCCAACAGAATAGTGGTTCTGACTGTTCCTGATTTGGAAGGGATGTCATCGGCTGAGTATGCTTATCAAATCGGTGAAACATGGGGAGTCGGGGGAAGTCACGATAATGGTGTCGTAATCCTTTTGAAGCCAAGAACCGATGACTCATCGGGAGATGTGGCCATTTCTGTGGGATATGGACTTGAAGCTGCCATTCCGGATGCTGTCTGTAATCGGATTATCCGGGATGATATGGTGCCCTGTCTTGCGAGGGGAGAATATTTCGAAGGAGTGTGTGCCGGTGTGTCTGTTCTAAAGAAAATGGCCTGTGGAGAGTATTCCGAAACGGTGGAGGAGGATGACTTTCTCAATGATTTTCTGACGGCTGTTTTAGTCTTGGCCATCATCGTTTTTTTGATGATATTGCTGGCACGGTATATGGGGAAAAACGGTGGAACCGGTTCCGGTCATTCGGATGGAAATGGTCCATGGATTTTTCCCGGTGGTGGATTCGGCTCGCGGGGTGGCGGTTTTGGCAGTGGTCATTCCGGTGGAGGTTTCGGTGGCGGATTCAGCGGAGGTTTCGGAGGCGGTCATTTCGGAGGTGGAGGCGCTTCTGGAAAATTCTGACTTGAGACAAATTTTGTTTAACCGAAAAAAAATCAGACGATGACCGGAAATGCTAATGGTAGCCGAATTACTTTGCAGGAAATAGACCCCATCGACATATACGGGGTGAATGACAGAATTCTGGACAGAATCAGAGGGTATTTCCCGAAGTTGAAAATCGTGGCACGGGGTACTGAACTTATCCTGACCGGAAGTGCTGCTGACCGTGAGTTGTTCGAACGGAGGCTGAATGATTTGATAGCCATAAGGCAGACCAAAAGAACTCTCAATACAGATGACGTGGATCGCCTTTTTGATGTCGAAAATTTTCCGCAGACAGCAGCTGATACGGGAGGTGATATGCCGGAATCAACATATACCATCGTTTATGGAAACGAGGGACGAGTGGTCAAGGCACGTACCCGGAACCAGAAGCGTATGGTGGATGAGTATTATAAGAATGATTTGCTCTTCGCACTTGGCCCTGCCGGGACGGGAAAAACATACACTGCCATCGCTTTGGCTGTACGCGCTTTGAAGAACAAGGAGGTTCGCAAGCTGATTCTGACACGTCCTGCGGTGGAGGCGGGGGAAAGACTGGGATTTCTTCCGGGGGACTTGAAAGAAAAACTTGACCCCTATCTTCAACCGCTGTATGATGCTCTCAGGGATATGATTCATCCCAAGAAACTTGAAGCTCTGATGGAGGAAGGAATAATTCAGATAGCTCCATTGGCATATATGCGTGGGCGCACACTTGACAGCGCTTTCGTGATTCTGGACGAGGCGCAGAATACCTCGCTCGGGCAGTTGAAGATGTTCCTTACCCGTATGGGAAACAATGCCAAATTCATTGTTACGGGAGACGCCACTCAGATAGACCTTCCCAATAAGAAGGATTCCGGCCTGCTTCGGGGAATAGAATTATTGAAAGACATCAAGGGAATTTCCATCGTGCGTTTCGGTACGGAAGATATAGTCCGTCATCCCTTAGTGACCAAAATCGTCAAGGCTTTCGACCGGGCTGACGGGAAGGGTGGGGAGGCCCCTTGTCCGGAATG
>JAZUEO010000126.1:0-3461 GCA_045640205.1 Candidatus Coprenecus sp.
AGTTCGAGTCTCGTTTTCCGCTCAAAAAAGAATCGCCTTTCAAGTAATTGCAGGGCGATTCTTTTTTGTCCCGTCCATCCGGGATGACATTCCGAATCAGTTGGTCCGTCCGGTGTATTCCTTGGTCTTGTCTTTGTCCAATGTGTCATTGAAAAACTTCCGGGCAGCCTTTTCTATATCGTCATTCCAAGCTTGCTCTCCAAGAATCTGAACGACCCAGAGTCTGAGTTGCTTCTTGTGCCAGTTGATGGAACACATCGTACCCCAGGCACCACCGTGTCCGAACCATTCGTCCTCACTGTCCGAAATGGGAGCATTCAGTCCGAGGGAATATCCGTCCATATCGGCAGGGCGCGTAGTAACGGCGAGGATACTCTTAACGGTTTCTTCCTTCAGAATCCTTACTCCGTTATCCCCGATTCCAAGATTCATCAGCATCTTGTAGAATTTCAACTGGTCGAGGGCAGTGGTCCACAGACCTGCACCGGCGGAGGCGAATACGTGGTCATCGTTGTAAGGACGCTGCTGACTTGGATGTTCAAGAGTATATTCCGCTTTCTGACCTTTCTTACACTGGTACATTTCGATCTGATTCTTCAATTGTTTATCGGTCGGCCAGAACCAGGAATCCTTCATCCCCAGAGGCAGAAGAATCTCCTGCCTGAGATAATCCTCCCATTTCATACCTGTAACCACTTCCACCACCGCCGCACCGATATCGATTCCGGTATTCGAGTACTGAACTTGTGTACCGGGTTCAAACAACAGGGGGGAAGCAGCCGCGACGGATGCATTCTGACGGAGAGGGGCTCCTCCCGACCAACCGCCTCCGCGGACGTCATTACGTTTGGCGCTCGTCTCGAAGGGGAATCCGCCGGTGTGGTTCAGGCACATTCTGACAGTAAGGACATTCTTAGCTTTGTGGAAGGTCTTTACACCATCTTTTTCGGAATCCACTACCCAAAGAGTCTCAAATTCGGGCAGGTATTTCGATACAGGGTCATCAAGAGATATCTTGCCCTCTTCCACCAGTTTGGCTATGGTAACACCACAGAATCCCTTGGTCTGGGAGCATTGCATATAGACGTTGTCAAGTTTTATGGGACGTTGTTGTTCCACATTGGCATATCCTATACAGCAGGTTTCCTGAATCCCGTCATTGTAAAAAATGCTGATGGCTCCGGGGAGTTCCCCGCTATCGACATATGGTTTGAGTGCCTGGTAGGCATAATCGGTTTTGGAATCGATTACTTTTGTCTGGGATATGCCGGGGAGGCAGATGACCAGAAAAATGAGAATAAGCGTCTTTTTCATATTTGTAGTGTGTTATGTAATATCATATTATTCCCAAGTCTCAAATATCCGAAAAATGGAGCACACATCCAAATCTTAATTCTTCGAAAAACACTACCTTTGTCCCGATTGAAAAAGTGTCATCCGTATCACAGACATAGCCGATTATGTCATACTCAAAATTCAATGTCAAGTATTGCATACTTCTGCCGATAGTGCTCATAGCCACAGTTTTTCTATGGAACTGCCCCGCATCCTTCTATGGAAGCATCAGTGACGCGCTCACCACTACCCAGCAGAGAACCATAGCTATCTTCGCATTTGCCGCCATGATGTGGATTTTCGAGATAATCCCGAACTGGGTAACCTCACTCATGGTCATCGTTCTGTCACTGCTTTCCATATCGGACAGAAGTATCCCTTTCTGTATGAATACAGGAGATTCGAGTTTGTTCGTGCCTATGAAAGAATTGATGAGATCGTTTGCCGATCCCGTGATACTTCTCTTTATGGGTGGCTTCGTGATATCCATAACTGCGGCCAAATATGGCATTGACGTAACGATGGCCCGGATATTCCTGAAGCCTTTCGGCAAAAAACCAAAAATGGTCCTTCTCGGTGTCCTTATGGTCATCTCCACATTTTCGATGTTTATGAGCGATACAGCGACCTCGGCGATATTCCTTACATTTCTGGCACCCGTATTCGCATCCCTTCCGGATATTGACAGAAAAGGAAAAACAGGAATTGTTCTTGCCATTCCCGTAGCCGCTAACATCGGAGGCATGGGTACTCCTATCGGTACGCCTCCCAATGCGACCGCTGTGGGGAATCTCGAATCTCTTGCCGGTATCACCGTGGGTTTCAGCGAATGGTCCCTGAGGATGATACCCTTCGTGATAGTGATGATTCTCTTCGCCTGGATGCTGCTGACATTATTCTTTCCTTTCAAGTCACGTGAAATCAGCATTGAAATCAAGGAGGATGGGCACAAAAAGACATACAAGGATTATATCGCCTGGAGCACCATCATCATCACGATACTCCTCTGGATGACCGGTGAGATTCATCACATCCATTCCAGCATCATAGCATTGCTTCCGCTAGCCATCTTTTCCGCTACGGGCGTAATCGGCAAGGAGGACATCAAGAACATCAACTGGTCGGTACTCTGGCTGGTGGCAGGCGGGTTCGCCCTCGGATATGCCTTCGACGGCACCGGATTGGCCAAACTGCTTATTTCCGGCATCAATTTCAACGCTATGAACATCATCGTCGTGTTTGTCGTGGCCGGCCTTATCTGTTATCTCCTCAGTAATTTCATCAGCAATTCAGCTACTGCGGCGCTGCTCATTCCCATTATGATAGCCCTGGGCAATGGACTTATCGAAAGCGGAAATCACGAACTCTTCAATGCCTTCGGCGGACAGGCCAGCCTCTGCACCTTCGTGGCGGTATGCGCATCCATTGCAATGTGCCTGCCCATCTCCACCCCTTCCAATGCCATCGCCACATCGACAGGTCTGGCTGAAACGAAGGATATGGCAAAAGTAGGCATCCTCATCGGCATTATCGGACTCGTACTTGGATTCTTCTGGATTACCCGCCTCTTCCCCTATTGAGAATCCGTGAACCATTCATATTTTGACGAGAATTCGGAACACCTTCCCCGGATCTGAATTCCAAGCTTCAAGGGCAGCCTGCGCCTCATCGGGAGTGACCACGCCGCTGATAAGACCGGTAATCGTGCCGGATGCGCCCTGAAGATAATGAATCACTGCCTCGAAATCAGAAAGAAGGGCATTGCGCGAACCGCGGATATCAAGCTCTTTTTTGACGAACAGACCTGTCGGCATACTGACCTCGCTCTTGGCATAACCAATGCAAATCAGCCTGCCGGCAAACGCCACTTGCTCGACCGCCATTCGGTATGTTGCAGGGCTTCCGACTGCCTCGATAACGACATCGGGTCCAAAGCCGTCCGTAACCTCACGGAGTCTGCCTTGAAATTCAGGCGACATTGAATTAAGGGTGAACGCGGCCCCGAGAGAACGGGCCATAGCGAGTTTCTTGTCGTCAATATCTACGGCCATGACGCGCGCGCCCCTCAGGGATGCACGCACAACAGCACCGAGGCCGACCATAAGTCGGAGGCCAAGCGGTCTTAG
>JAZUEO010000127.1:0-5530 GCA_045640205.1 Candidatus Coprenecus sp.
TGAGTGGGATATGCCGGGTGAACTTTATGGAACAACCCCTGTTTGGGTTCTCACCAAGAGGGAGGCTATCGAGCAGTGGTTGGAGGACAACGAATGGGACAGGTATGTAATTCTAGATGATGCGGATATGAAAATGGAACATTCATATCGGACAGATAAGGCGACGGGCCTGACATCTGCCGATGCCGACCGTATCATAGAAATGTTAAACAAAAATCAGAGAAAGCCATGAAGATACAATACGCCTCAGATCTTCATCTGGAATTCGGGAAGAACTCCAGATATATGAAAGTCTACGGACTGGAGCCGAAGGGGGATATCCTTCTTCTGGCCGGTGACGTGATATACTTAGAGAACCGCCGGATGGAGAAAGACCCGTTCTTCGACTGGTGTTCGGATCATTTCAAGGAGACAATCATCGTGCCCGGCAATCACGAATACTACAGGGATCCCATAGCCAGAAAGGGCCATCAGGACGGGATTCCTCTCGACAGGACCCTTGTGGATTACGAGCACAAGGTCCGCGACAACGTGAGATACCTCAATAACCGCTCTATGACAATTGGCGACGTGGAGGTCTTCTCCACAACCCTGTGGACGATTACAGACCCTGTCAATTATGTTGGAATCCAGACGGGGATGAATGACTGCAACCAGATAATCTATGGCAATCACAGACTATGGGCCGATGATTATACGGAAGTCCATAATATCTGCCGAAAATGGCTTGATGAAGCGCTCAAGGCATCAACTGCCGGGCACAAGATAGTTCTCTCTCACCATTGTCCGACCATACGCAAGGAGTTTGACCTCCATCAGGCGGGAAGCGGCCTATATTCGGCTTTCCATGTTGATATGGAGAAGTTCATTGAAGGGCATGACATAGAGTACTGGATTTATGGGCATACCCATACTCAGGATGGCAGCGGAACAGTATTCCCGTCCAAAGGCAATGGTACGATGCTTCTTTGCAACCAGCTCGGTTATGTCGAGTTGAATGAAGATATGAAAGGATTCCGGAGCGATATGACGATACAAATTTAGCACCATGGCAAAACCCATACCTGAAACCCCTGTGCTGTATGACGAAGACGCATACAGGTTCGAAATGGCCGCACATAATGTCAAGCCTTTGCCGAAGGCTGCCCAGAAAAGAATCAAGGAAGCATACGAAAAGTTCAAAAAAATAGCAGAGGAATTAGAGTAACAATAAAGGATTTAAACAATATATTTGAGATTATCAGCAGGTGCATTGCCCACTGAAGGAATACCGGATTTTCCGAGTATCGGGCCACTTCTGATAATCTCTTTTTTTATATATTTGCATCAACAAGTTCAGAGGAACCAGACGGAGCTGATACATGACTTAAGTGTATCGACGTGGTTCCTCGACCAGCTGGAGGGACTCGGGAGAACCGGGTCCTTTTTTTGTTGTCATTTTAATTCATCCGTCCAGACGGATGAAAATATGAGCTTTTTGTGTAAATTCGCACTATTCACAGTAACCGGGTCAAAGATATGACCCCGATACAATACGAAACAACAATGAAACAGGTGAATTTGAACGTACTTGGAAAGGAGAATCTTTTCGAACTTATCGGGGAGCAGTGGATGCTGATCACCGCCGGCGACAAGAAATCTTTCAACACGATGCGCGATGCCGGACTCCCGTATCCTGTACTTTGCGGACATACTGACAAGCAATATCTAGAATATGACAGACAGAAGAAAATTCCTCAAGACAGTGGGTGCCACAGCTGCCGCAGCTGTCGCAGCGCCTGTACTTGGAAACTGCAAGGCCGGAAGGCCGGACGGGTTGGACTCGCCGCTCATCGTGCCAAAGGGAAAAGGGCTGCTCATCACCGGCACTTTTCTTGACGAAATATCCCACGACATCCCACATCAGAACTGGGGATCGTCCGAATGGGACGCCGATTTCGCGAATATGAAGGCCATCGGCATCGACACCGTGATAATGATACGCAGCGGTTATCGCAAGTTTATCACCTGGCCCAGCAGATATCTGCTCGGCAAAGGCTGCTATATGCCTTCGATGGACCTTGTGGAACTCTTCCTGACGTTGGCAGACAAGTATGAAATGAAATTCTATTTCGGACTGTACGACAGCGGGCGGTACTGGGATACCGGAGATATGAGCTACGAACTGGAGTCGAACAAATATGTGACCGAAGAGGTTTGGAACACCTACGGGCATCACAAGTCGTTCGGAGGATGGTACATCTCCACCGAAATCAGCCGCAAGACCAAGGGATGCATCGAGACTTTCCACGAAATGGGGAAGATGTGCAAGGATCTCTCGGGCGGCCTGCCGACTTTCATCTCTCCTTGGATAGACGGCAAGAAAGCGGTGATGGGAATGGACCAGGCTCTCAAGCAGGGGATTTCAGTGCGTCAGCACGAAGAGGAATGGAACGAAATCTTCGACGGAATACACGACGTGGTGGATGCCTGCGCATTCCAGGACGGACATATCGATTATGACGAGCTGGATGCTTTCTTCACTGTGAACAAGCGTCTTGCCGACAAATACGGGATGCAGTGCTGGACCAACGCCGAGAGTTTCGACCGCGATATGCCCATCCATTTCCTCCCCATCAAGTTCGACAAGCTTCGTATGAAACTCGAAGCCGCCGCGCGATGCGGATATGACAAGGCCATCACTTTTGAGTTCTCCCATTTCATGAGTCCTCAGAGCGCTTATCTCCAGGCCGGTCACCTGTATGACAGATACAGGGAATATTTTGATATCCGATAGACGTGAAAGACAGTTCATCCAATTTCGCATACATCCTTTTCCTGGCCTTCGTGGCCGCTCTTGGAGGCATCCTTTTCGGATATGATACGGCTGTGATCTCGGGTACCACTGCCGATGTCTCCGCCCAGTTCGGCCTTGATGAAATGAGCAAGGGGTGGTATGTGGGATGCGCCCTTGTAGGTTCCATCATCGGTGTGGCCTGCACCGGAATGTTGAGCGACTTCCTTGGCCGCAAGAAGACGATTCTCATTGCAGCCGTACTTTTCAGCGTATCGGCCATAGGCTGCTGCTTCTGCAACGGTTTCACAGACCTTGTGATATACAGAATCATAGGAGGGCTCGGCATAGGAATCGTCAGCATAGTATCTCCTATGTACATCTCAGAGATTTCCCCGGCGAAGGTGCGGGGCACGATGGTGGGACTCTATCAGCTTGCTGTTACGACGGGCCTTCTTCTTGCATATCTTGCCAATTACATCATCCTTTCAAACGGAGAGGGCGCTCATTTCTCTTCGGCATTCCTACGGAGATATTTCTCTTCCGAAATGTGGCGCGGAATGCTTGGCAGCGAAAGCGTTATCACGGTACTTTTTCTGGTAGTCGCCTTCTTCATTCCCGAAAGTCCGCGATGGCTTATCGTAAGGGGACGATATGATGAGGCGATGAAGGTGTTCCTCCGACTGAAAACCACTCGGCAGGGGGCGGATGAGGAATTTGCGGCAACCAGGGACTCCGTTTCCGGGACCGTCAAAAGCGAATGGCGCTCCCTTATGGAACCCGGCATTCGAAAGGCTGTGCTCCTCGGCTCGGCCATCGCCATACTCGGCCAGTTTATGGGTGTCAACGCCGTGCTCTATTACGGCCCCGACATCTTTGCCGATGCCGGATTGGCGAGCACCGACTCCTCCTTCTCCACCGTTCTGGTAGGGCTTGTCAATATGCTCACCACGGTTCTGGCAGTGTTCATCATCGACAAGGTAGGACGCAAGAAACTCATCTATTACGGAGTGAGCGGTATGATTGTCTGCCTTGTGCTCATAGGAATCTGTTTCTTCAAGGGGCAGGATCTCGGATGGAGTCCTGTTGTACTCCTCGTCTTCTTCCTGCTCTATATCTTCAGCCAGGCAATCAGCATCTCCGCAGTGGTGTTCGTGCTTCTTTCGGAGATGTACCCCAACCGCGTACGCGGCATTGCTATGAGCATTGCGGGCCTCTCGCTTTGGGTGGGCACCTACCTTATCGGGCAGTTCACCCCCTGGTGTATGTCGACTCTCACTCCGGGCGGCACCTTCTTTTTATTTGCGGTGATGTGTCTTCCTTATATGTACATACTCTGGAAGAAGATTCCCGAGACCACCGGAAAGACACTGGAGGAGATTGAACTTTTCTGGAAGCGGGAAAATTTATGAGACAGCCGGATGGAGATACTTCCAGACGCCGAAGAAGACCTTTGACACAGGTTTGCTTACTCAATAACATAAAAAATTTCGGCTAACCGCAAAATTAGGTTGGATTCATAGCCTTCTTTGAAGAGAAGCGATATCTCCACATTGCAATTTCAGGTTGGAAATGAGATTAAGAATTCACCTTGTCACTGAAGGGTGAAGGTTGGATTCTGTATTCAAGGGTATGTGCAAAGAAATGGATGTAAAGTTTTTAAACCTATCAACCGTATCTGGGGGTAGGCAGGTGGAACCTGCACTGGCCGTCGTGGGGAGATGGGAGGGGCGAAGCCCCGACCTCTGGGCCGCGCTCGATTTTGAAGATTTTTTATATCTTTGCATCAACAAGTTCAGAGGAACCAGACGGAGCTGATACATGACTTAAGTGTATCGACGTGGTTCCCCGACCGGCCGGAGGGACCACGGGAAGAACCGGGTCCCTTTTTCGTGGCGTTTTAATCCATCCATACGGATGAATCGGAACGTACGCTATATCATCCAAATACCGATGTATGTTTTGTCCGGCAAATAATTGATGGTCCAGATAGGGTTATGGGCGTTTAAACAAATACGTTTGTATGGCCAATCTGTCAATCCGATTGATAAAGAATCGTCTGCCGTTTATTTCTGTATTATCATATACTCCACTTTTTCGGGAGAATAGAGGATTATTGACTCGGTGCCCTTTGTCACCCTCACGGCAGGACCGGACTGCTCTGTGCCGAGACTGCCAAGGCCCTCGGCTTTGCCGCGCTGGTAGCCGGAAGCATCACCTTCGTCAAAAGCCTTCTGATAAATGGATAGAGCAGATTCCAATATGCCGATGGCGACCAGCTTTCTTTCGTTTACCTCCTGCCTGTTGACGGCATTGTTGATTTTGACCTTCTCCTCTGCAAGTAATTCCTGCAAAAAAGCACTCGTGGGATAATTCTTCACGATGTCAGCGATTTCAGCAATGGCGTTATCCTTTTCCGTTTTCCCCTGCCCCAAATAAAGATTGGAGTTGAAATACCCGCCGCGCCAGGCAGAGCTGTTGATCAAAGGCGCATCGTCATATTTCCAATTATCCGGCAAAGTCAAGGTTACAGGTGCGGAGGCGGTGCCGGCTCCGTAAAAAGCGTTAGAACCTATCGTTTTGATGGTATTGGGAAGAGTAATGGATAGCAAAGCGCTGAGGTTTGGGAAAGCACCATTTTGAATCGTTGTGACATCACCGACAAAGGAAATATTGCCTTCACCATTGGGAAAAGTGTGAAATGTAATCGAGGCATCAAATGCGACCGTTTTGATATCCAATGCTTCCGTTGCCGTG
>JAZUEO010000128.1:0-3887 GCA_045640205.1 Candidatus Coprenecus sp.
TGTCGGCTGCCGGAACCTCCTCTGCGGGTGCGACGGAGCCGGTGTCCGCCGGAGCGCACGCTTCGGTCTTCTTTTCACCGCTGCCGAGTAGATTGAGGTTGAGTACCTCCTGCGAGCGTGCGGAAAAGCACGTCAGTGCAATGATTGCTGCAAGTATTGTCTTTTTCATGATTCTCTCCTCCATCAGATTTCAATGATTAACGGTTCGCCGTCCTCCCAGTCCAGAATGATAAGCTTGAGCTTGGCGGCGGCCTCTTCCACCTCTATCCTGATATCCTTGAGGTCCTCGTCATCCCACGAGTATCCCGCACGGGTGAGGAAACGGCCCAGGGGCACGTTGTCGACAACACCCATGGACCTGCTTATCAGACGCAGGATGAGGGAGTCGTCGCCCTGGCGCAGTACGCGGAACGACTGCTCGATGCCCGTGCATACGAAGGTGTGACCGTAGTCACCGCTCACCGGACGCATGGTGCGTATGTCGAGACCGTCCCAATTGGAAATGACGCGCAGGGAGTCGGGGAAACGGTCGTGACGGGGACTGATGTTGAAGGCAATGGTTACGGTAGCGAACTGCTTGCGTCTGGCGACAGTGTCGCAGACCCATTCGGCATTGCAGTTGATGCTCCTGCTATAAGCGTAAACGCTGTCAACGGGTGACTCGCGCTGAAGATAGATGACGCCGTCACGGACGATGGTGTTCGGACTCTCCGAAGAGGCCGTAACAAGATAATCCTCACGTTCGAGGGTGAATTCGAAATCCGCCGGAGAGTCCGACGCGGCCCCATCTTCGCAGATGCCCGCACGCCACAGAGAGACGTTCACGGGACGCATGTCACCGCTGCTCTCGTAGAGAGTGCAGGGGCCGTTCCCACGATTTTCCACGACTGTACAGGCAGTCAAAAAGACAAATAATGAAACAACACTTATTCTGTGCATAATGATTGATTTTTAGATTATTTTCTATGATATAAGGAGATGGCAAGATGCACGCAGGTACTTCTTACTGAATGAGCCTGTACTGAACGGCTTCAAGAAGATGCTCCGGATGAATCTCTTCCGATGCCGACATATCGGCCAATGTTCTCGCTACTTTAAGAATACGGGAATATCCTCTGGCAGTCAAGGAATATTGTCTGATTATCCTGTCACAAAGACTTGTGGCTTCCTTCCCCATAGCGCAAAAATTCTGGAGCTGTCTGGCATTCATCTGGGAATTGGTAAAGATACCCTCGTCCTTGAAGCGTTCAAGCTGAAGTTCCCGCACGACAGCCACCCTTTTCGCTATGATAGAAGAAGATTCCCCCTTGACTCTTTTTACAAGTTTTTCACTGTCAACCGGTTTTACACGTATATTCAAATCTATTCTATCCATAAGAGGACCCGATATTCTGGCCCGGTATTTTTGGATTATCCCTGGGGAGCAAATACATCTGTGAATTTCACCGGCATCCTCATCGTATCCGTAATAGCCGCACGGACAGGGATTCATCGAGCCCACCAGAGTAAAAGAGGCAGGATACCGCACTTTATATCTGACACGGGAAATGGATACGGTGCGTTCTTCCAAAGGTTGTCTGAGCATATCCAGTACCGATGAAGGGAAAAGATTTATTTCATCCAGATAGAGGACTCCGTTATGAGCCAGACTGATTTCCCCCGGAGCAGCATTTCTCCCCCCTCCCACAAGAGATACCAGAGATGCAGTATGATGAGGAGAACGGAAAGGACGAGTTTTCAAAAGTCCTCCCGATGAACTCAAGAGTCCGGCGACACTATATACCATACTTGTTTGAAGTGATTCTTCCCGACTCATCGGAGGGAGAATACCGGAAAGACACCTGGCCATAAAACTTTTGCCGGCTCCCGGAGGTCCGGTCAAAATAATATTATGTCCGCCGCAGGCTGCGATTTCAATTCCACGTTTTGCAGTTTCCTGCCCCATTACGTCAGCGAAATCGAAGACATCAGCACTCTTTTCCGTAGCGCTCCCGGCTGTTCCTTTCACCAGAAGTTCATCGATATATTCCTCACCCTGAAGAATATCCAGAATTTCTTCCAAGGTATTCACGGAATAGACAGCCACACTCTCGACCTCCGATGCTTCGGATGCATTATCATAAGGGAATATACATCGTTCAAACCCCAATTCGGCAGCTTTGATGGCTATCGGCAGGACGCCTTGCACATTCCTGAGGCATCCATCAAGGGAGAGTTCCCCGATTATCAGCGTTTTTTCAAGCGAAGCCGTCTCTATCTGGCCGGATGCGGCAAGAAGCCCCACCGCTATTACAGCATCGAACGCAGAACCTTCCTTTTTCAAATCTGCCGGGGCCATATTGATAACAGTCTTCTTCCCCGGAATTTTATAACCTATAGCCGTTATGGCGGAAACCACCCGCGCTATGGATTCTTTCACCGCATTATCCGGCAGACCGACCAGATGAAATCCTATTCCTTGAGACACCGAAACTTCGACAGTCACGGGTACTACCTCCAAACCGACACACGCGGCACTAAAGCATTTGCACAACATAAATAATCTACATCACGTTTCCGGTCGGCAAAAATATGTCAATGAAGAGATGACTCCCGCAGTAGAGAATCAAGTATTTCCTTTTCTTGAGAAAAGATTTCTTTTTTTTGAAATGTAGCTTCTTATTATCTTCGCAGTCCAAAAATTATGGGACATATGTCAAGTATAATTATCCACTCTCAAGACAAAATCGGTGAAGCCGCCGCAGAATTCATTTCAAAGGCAGGAATAGTTTCAGGAGAAAACAGAATATTCGCCTTCTACGGTTCAATGGGTGCTGGTAAAACCACCTTCATAACGGCACTTTGTGCCGAAATGGGAGTCGATGATATCGTCAACAGTCCGACATTCACCATCGTCAACGAATATAAAAATCGACAGAATCTCCAGATTTTCCATTTCGATTTTTATAGAATCGAAAATTTGCAGGAAGTTTTCGATATGGGATTCGAAGAATATATGTATGAAAGTGACGGCATCTGTTTTATGGAATGGCCGGAAAAAATTGAAGACCTTCTGCCGGAAGAGACAGTAAAGGTCTTCATAGAAGAATTGGAAGACGGCTCCCGTGAAATCAGAATCGTCAAGCCTGAAAGGATTACCAGATATTGAGAGGTCTTCCGGCCATCAACTGGTGAACCGAATTCCTGACTTTTTCTATAACTGCCGGATTCTCTACGTCAGACAATACGTTGTCGATGAGTCCAACGATGATATCCATATCTTTTTCCACCAAACCTCTTGATGTGATGGCAGGAGTTCCAACCCTGATACCTGAAGTAGAGAACGGGGTTCTGCTGTCGAAAGGAACCATATTCTTATTCAGCGTGATATCAGCCTGAACCAAAGTTTTTTCAGCCACCTTCCCGGTCAAGTCGGGGAATTTGGTTCTCAAATCAATGAGCATCAAGTGATTCTCAGTTCCCCCGGAAACCACCTTGTATCCTCTTGCCGCGAAAGCCTCTGCCATAGCGACCGCATTGTTTTTAACCTGCATCTGATATGTCTTGAATTCGGGCTGAAGGGCTTCGAAGAAAGCCACGGCCTTGGCTGCGATGCAATGTTCCAACGGACCGCCCTGACATCCCGGAAATACTGCGCTGTTGATAAGCTGGGACATCATCTTGACTTGCCCCTTGGGAGTTTTGTACCCCCAGGGATTCTCGAAATCCTTGCCAATGAGAATAGCTCCGCCACGAGGACCTCTGAGAGTCTTGTGAGTAGTAGTCGTAACGATATGGGCATACTTTACAGGATTATCGAGAAGACCTGCGGCTATCAGACCTGCGGGATGGGCCATATCGACCATAAAAAGCGCACCTATCTCATCTAAGTCGGATCGTAGCCATGT
>JAZUEO010000129.1:0-2500 GCA_045640205.1 Candidatus Coprenecus sp.
ACTGTGGTGATGGTGGCTTATTTTGCAGGATGGTTTCGGTATCCGCCTCCGTTGCATTTTCGGAGTGCTCCAAAGAATTCTTGTATAGCCTGACGGCTTTGAACAGGTTATAAGCCAAAGACCTGTGCCGTCGGCTGTCGGAAAGAATCCTGAAATCCGAATCGTTTGTCAAAAAACCGAGTTCGGTAAGTATTGCCGGGGATGAACATTTCCACAGAACTACGAATCCCGCCTGTTTGACTCCACGGTTATATTTAATGGGACCTGCGGTCTGAACATTCTGGACGTTTTCAGCAAGTTTCAGGCTTTGTTCGAGATTGGAATTCTGGAGCAGTGAGAAGATTATATATGATTCGGGACTTTTCGGGTCGAATCCTTCGTATTTCGAAGTGTAGTCATCCTCCAGCGTGATTACGCTGTTTTCCTGCTGGCAAACTTCCATATTGTCTGCAGACATATTCAAACCCATGCAGAAAGTCTCTGACCCCCTTGGCTGACTGGATTTTGTGGCATTGACGTGAATCGAAACAAACAAGTCCGCGTGGTAACGGTTGGCCAGAGCAGCCCTGTCCTGGAGGGAAACGAATTTGTCGGAGTTACGGGTGTATATGACTTTCAAATCCGGGATGCTGTCCTGTATCATTTTTCCCAGTTTCAACGCTACAGACAGGACGATGTTTTTTTCCATAACGCCGTTACGCATACACCCGGGGTCCTTACCTCCGTGCCCGGGGTCGATGACCACGGTCTTCATTCTGTATGGTTCCTGTGATGCGTGCAAATTCAGTGTGAAACACATCAAGGTGATGATGCACAATGACTTGATGTATGTTTTGATGGCAATTGTTTTCATTTGCGCATTTGAGGAAAGTTTGATGTCCTTTTGGACTTACAAAGATAGCGGAGAATACTTGATTTTGCAACAAAAGGGCTCCCCTATGTGAAGCTTGGGTTTTTGGCATAAAAAATGTTATCTTTGCAAGATATTTTCGATGTAACGAGATGAAACCCGGAATCAGGAATATTTCGAAATGGGCTTTTCTGGCAGGCATCATTATTTATGGATGTGCCACTACCGGAAAAGTCACTTCGAGGACCCCGGCAGTGGGGGCTGATTCCTTGTCCGTTGTCAGTGAGTTACGTGAATCCCTCAAAGCCTCGGACCTTGCCCCTGATTCCTTAATGGTATCTTCCGATACTTTGATTCCTGTCGGGAAAAATATTTCCACCCAAGTGACCGTCAGGGATTCGACCGCCTCATCTGATTCCAGTTCCGTTTCCGATACGAATGCGGTGTCCCGTTCCGAAGTCGGGAAGGATTCCCTAATGGTGTCTCCTGCCATTCAGACTGACGTCGCGGATTCCCTTTCTGCTGCGGACACATTGCAGCAAGGTACGCTTGAAGCTCCGGCATTTTCGACGGCCCGCGATTCTGTCATAGAGGATTTTTCTGGAGGAAGAAAAATGATATATTATTATGGTGATGTCAGTGTCAAGTACGACAAGATGGAACTCACCGCCGAGTATATGGCATACGATGTGGATAATGCCACTGTATTCGCCAAAGGGGTGGAAGACACTGCCGGGGTAGTCATCGGTAAACCCGTTATGAATGACGGAGAAAAGGCCTATGATATGGATGAGTGCTATTATAATTTCGATACGAAGAAAGCGCGTGTCAAAAATGCAGTCACCAAGGATTCCGAAGGAATAATGCACGGAGCGAAAATCAAGATGATGCCGGACAAGTCCGTGAATGTCAAGGCCGGGAAGTTTACGGTTTGCGATGCGGAGCACCCTCATTATTACCTTAGGATGACTACAGCCAAAGTCGAAACGCAGCCTAAGCAGAAAACCGTTTTCGGACCTGCTTATCTTGTTCTGGCGGACGTGCCGCTTCCTCTGATGCTTCCTTTCGGGTTTGTTCCGTCAAGGCCGGAAAGAGCCGGCGGTATCCTTTTCCCTACCTTCGGAGAAGAGGAGGCCAGAGGTTTTTATCTGCAGGATGGCGGTTTCTATTTTACTATCGGGGATTATGCTGATATCGCTTTGACCGGTTCATATTTTACTCTTGGTTCGTATAATGCAAAACTTACCTCACGCTACAATGTGAGATATAAATTTTCCGGGAGTCTGAATATCAATTACTCGAATGACCAGGTAGGGGAGAGGAATACTTCTGAGTTTATGCAGACTACCAATTTCGGCGTCCAATGGTCACATGCGCAGGACTCCAAGGCTCATCCTGGGACATCATTCCGGGCATCCGTGAACTTTTCAAGTCCTTCGAACAGCAGATTCAATGAGAGGACCGTGCAGGCAGCTTTGACAAATCAGACTTCTTCGTCCATATCATGGTCCAGAACCTGGCAGAAAGCGAGTCTTTCTGTCAATGCCCTCCACAGTCAGAATTCCCGGGACAGTTCGTATGTCATCACATTCCCGAACATTACTTTTTCGCTGAACAGGTTCTATAAGTCGGATCGTAGCCATGTCGTTC
>JAZUEO010000130.1:0-6835 GCA_045640205.1 Candidatus Coprenecus sp.
CATTCCCGCCGCAGGCCCTGATGCCCAGCCCAAAGTTATGCCCACCCTTCCCGACAATGAGGAACCGGTAGTCGGAATCATCACCGACCCTGAGGCTGTGACCACTTCCATCGGAATGTACGTGAAATCAGATCCCATCCCTATGGAATACCGGAATAAAGGTCTGTTTATGATGCAGGATTTGATGCTTTCCGTAATGTTCGATATGTTCAATGAAAGACTGAGTGACATCTCCAAGCAGGCAGACGCTCCTTTCCTGAATGCCAGCGGATACTATACGAACTTAGTGAGAACCAAGGATGCCGTCGAATATTCTATCATTTGCCGTCCCGGTGAAGCGGTCAAGGCATATCAGGCGGTTTGCAATGAAATAGAGAAAGTCCGCCGCTATGGTTTCACCGCCGCTGAATACGAACGCGCCAAGACCAATTATCTCAGAAATCTGGAAGAGGCTGTGGATAATGCTTCTACACGGAGGAATGCCAACTTCGTTTACCCTGCGATGGGGAATTTCCTGTTGGGATACCCGTTCCAGACACCTCAGGCTGAGTTCGAAAATGCCAAGACCATTTTCTCTCTCATCAACGTCCAGGCCTTCAATCAGGCTGCTCCCCAGATTTTCACCCTCGGTAAAAATACGATTGTAATATACAAGGGTATGGACAAGGAGGGTGTGGCCCATCCGACTGCCGAAAATATCAAATCGGTAATCAATGCTCTTCCGGATGCTGAAATCGCCGCTCCCGTGGAAGAGTCTGTCAATGAGCCTTTCATCGCCGATATCGACGCACTCAAGGGCTCTCCTGTCAAAAAGGAGGAGGCTGGTCCGTTCGGTTCCACACTGTGGACCCTCAAGAACGGTATCAAGGTATATGTGCTTCCTACCCAGCACAAAAAGGATGAGGTTCTTTTCAGCATAGAAAACCCCGGAGGCCTTTCTCTCGTTCCCACTGAAGAACTCTATTCGATGGAACCGAATGTTATGGCCTTTCTTCAGAATTACCTCGGTTTGGCGGATTTCCCCGCATCCAAACTTCAGAAAATGCTTACCGGCAAGTCTGTCAGCGTAAGCGGCAGTGTCGAAGAACTTTATCAGGGCGTGGGCGGAAGATGTTCCACCAAGGATATCGAGACTATGCTTCAGCTTGTATATCTGAACTATACGGCACAGCGTTTTGAGGAATCGGAGGCCAAGGCCGGTTTGGATTATCTGGGGACTCTCCTGGAGAATATCGACAAGCAGCCTAATTTCAAATTCCAGCAGAAGGCGACTCCGATTCTCTATCCTGACCAGCCGCGCAAGTTCTTTATCAGCAAGGATGTTTTCTCCAAATTCTCATTCGCGGCATACAGGAAGAGTATGGAAATGCTTTATTCGAATGCAGCCGGCTCAGTAGTCACCCTCGTGGGCGATTTTGACCCGGCCGCAGTGAAACCTATGGTGGAGAAATATATAGGTTCCCTTCCGACAGGCAAGAAAGCGCCTAAGTATATAGACCACAAGTATCAGGTAGTCAAAGGTGTCAATGAAAATCCCTTCAAGGTGGAGATGACTACTCCGAAAGTTACTGCTGATGTCGTTTACAGCGGGAAGATGGATTATACCTTTGAGAACAGCATCAAGATGAATGCCCTGTCCTATATCCTCGACCTCATTTATACTGAAGAAATCCGTGAAAAGGAAGGGGGAACATACGGAGTGTCATCTATATGCACCATCGAACCGTCTCCTGTAAACGAATTTCTGATTCAGATAGTTTTCGATACCGAAGTGGAGAAATCGGAAAAACTGATTCAGATGGCCAAGGACCTCTTCGAAAAGGTAGCCGAAGACGGCCCTTCACAGGAACAGGTGGACAAGGCCAAGGAAAATGCCCTCAAGAATATCTCCGAGAACAGAATTTCCAATGCCTATTGGCAGAATAGAATCACGTTCATGGACAAGTACGGAATCAATCGTGACGCCGGTTACGAGGATGCGGTCAATTCTCTCACGACAGACTCGATACGCGAATTCGCCAAGTACATCACACAGCAGGGTAACCGCACCACATTGGTGATGTCACCCGAGTCTTCAAAATAGTTTTGGCGCAAGAGGGGAAATAATTTTTGAAGAATAAAAAATATGTTTACCTTTGCGCTCCCGATTGTGGGGTAAAATTAATAATAATCAATTGCTTAAAGTTATGGCAGAGTATTTATCAGCAGACAAAAAGCAGGAGATTTTCGGACAATACGGAAAGTCTAATACGGACACCGGCTCGGCTGAGAGTCAGATTGCTCTATTTTCCTACCGTATCGCTCACCTTACGGATCATCTGAGAAACAACAAGAAGGACTTCGGTACCCAGCGTGCACTTCTCAGACTCGTCGGTAAGAGACGTCGCCTTCTGGATTATTTGAAGGAAAAGGACATCGAGAGATACAGACAGATAATCAAGGCGTTGAACCTTCGCAAGTAAAGGAAAACAAGAAAAGGGGCTGCCCGAAAGGCGGCCTTTTTTTTAAAGCTTCTTAATGAACACTTTAGATAGAATTAATAATATGAATGTAATCAAGAAAACCATCACATTGGGTGATGGGAGAATTGTGGAAATCGAAACCGGTAAACTTGCCAAGCAGGCTGACGGTTCGGTGGTCCTCAAGGTTGGCGGCACTATGCTGCTCGCTACTGTTTGCTGTGCGAAAGAGGCTAAAGAAGATGTGGACTTTCTGCCCCTTTCTGTAGAATACAAGGAAAAATTCTACGCTGCCGGTCGTTTCCCCGGCGGATTTATGAAGAGAGAAGGAAAGGCTTCCGATTCTGAAATTCTCGTAGCGCGTCTGGTGGACAGAGCCCTTCGTCCCCTCTTCCCGGATAACTTCCATGCGGAAGTTTTTGTAAATGTAATTCTTATTTCCGCCGATAAGGAGAATATGCCCGATTCATTCGCAGGTCTGGCCGCTTCGGCCGCTCTTGCTGTCAGCGATATTCCTTTCGGGGGTCCTATCTCTGAGGTTCGCGTGGCCCGTATCGACGGTCAGTTCGTAATCAATCCCACTTTCGCTCAACTGGATAATGCCGATCTTGAACTTATGGTGGCAGCCACCTATGATAACATTATGATGGTGGAGGGTGAAATGAAAGAGGTTTCCGAGCACGATATGCTCGAAGCCATCAAGTTCGCCCACACAGAAATCAAGAAACACTGTCTGGCACAGATGGAACTCACCAAAGAGGTCGGAAAGGAAACGAAACGCGAATATTGCCACGAAACGGATGATGAAATTCTTCGTGAAGCGCTTCGTGACTTCTGTTATGACCGCTGCTATGCCATCGCCAAGTCCGGTCTTGCCAAACACGAACGTGAAAATGCCTTCGAAGGTCTTAAGGCCGAATTCGTGGAAACCATAGCAGAAGAGGAACGTGATGAGAAGATGGTTATGGTCAACAGATATTATTCTGCAGTCGAGAAAGAGGCTATGCGCCGTATGATTATCGATGAAGGTCTTCGTCTGGACGGTCGTAAGAATGACCAGATTCGCCCTATCTGGTGCGAAGTCGATTACCTCCCCGGTGCGCACGGCTCTGCCATTTTCACCCGTGGAGAAACACAGTCACTCGCTTCTGTAACTCTCGGTACCAAACTGGATATGAAGGAAATGGATGAAGTTCTCGTTCAGGAGACCCAGCAGTTCGTCCTTCATTACAATTTCCCTCCTTACGCTACAGGTGAAGCCAAGCCCCAGAGAGGAGTTGGTCGTCGTGAAATAGGTCATGGTAATCTGGCTTGGAGAGCGCTCAAGCCGATGGTTCCCGTAGGTGAAGAGAATCCCTATGCCGTTCGCGTGGTGTCAGATATCCTCGAATCCAACGGTTCGTCATCGATGGCATCGGTATGTGCAGGGTGTATGGCTCTGATGGATTCCGGTCTGAAACTGAAGAAGCCTGTAGCCGGGATAGCAATGGGTCTGATTTCTGATGACAAGACCGGTAAGTTCGTCGTTCTTTCCGATATTCTCGGTGGCGAGGACCACCTCGGAGATATGGACTTCAAGGTGACCGGGACACGTGACGGTATCACGGCCACTCAGATGGATATCAAGGTTGACGGACTTCCTTACGAAATTCTCGAACAGGCATTGGCTCAGGCCAAGGCAGGTCGCGAGCATATTATGGGTGAGATGATGAAGACCATCAGTGAACCGCGCGAAGACTTCAAACCCAACGTTCCCCGTCTGGTTCAGATTACCATCCCAGGTGAATTCATCGGCGCCGTCATCGGAACTGGAGGAAAGGTTATTCAGGAAATCCAGAAGACTACCAATACCACCATCACCATAACAGAGGTGGATGACAAGGGTGTCATCGATATCTTCGGTGAAAACAAAGAGTGTATGGATGCGGCGCTGGCGAGAATCAAAGCCATTACCACTGTTCCCGAAGTAGGTGAGACCTATCACGGTAAGGTGGTTTCCATTCTCGAATTCGGAGCTTTTGTTGAAATTCTCCCCGGCAAGGAAGGTCTTCTCCATATTTCAGAACTCGATTACAAGAAAGTCGATAAGGTCGAGGACGTCCTCTCGGAAGGTGATTATATAGATGTCAAGCTTCTTGAAATCGATGCCAAGTCCGGTAAAATGAGACTCTCCCGCAGGGCTCTGATGGAAAAACCCGAAGGATGGGTGGAGCGTGAACGCAAACCCCGTGCAGAGGGAGACCGCGGCCCCCGCCGCGATGGTGACCGCAGAGGCCCACGCCGTGACGGCGACCGCAGAGGTCCCCGCCGCGACGGTGAACGCCACGAACGTCACGAACGTCCCGCTGAGAATAACGAGTAATCCTTATTTTATGATGATGCCCTCAAAGTCATTGACCTTGAGGGCATCATTGTTTTCATACGCAAGCAGGTCCTACAGTTCGAATCCGTCTGAAGAATGGCAGCCGCAGTAGAGGTAGCGTTCAGCCATTCCCGGGAAGGTCTTCAGGTATTCTTTTTCGACATTGACCCTGATGGATTCCTCGAAGGAAGGGTCGATGAGGGCCATACAGCATCCCTTGAATCCCGCGCCGCTGAAACGTCCTCCATAAACACCGTCCTGCCGGATGATGATTTCGTAAAGAGCCTTCAATTCGGGAGAACCTGTCTCCCAATTGTATATGGATGATTTGCCGGATTCTGTGGATAGGCGGCCGTATGCTTCGATGTCTCCCCGTCTCCACGCCTCGGCTCCCTTTTCCACCCTTTCATATTCGGTGTAGAAATGTTCGGCCCTTTTCCTCCAGTTCTCGGGAAGGCGTTCCTTGTACTGCTCGAAAACCTCGCGTGGCACTTCCCGAAGGTAGGTATCCTTGAATTTGCCGTATTCCATCCCGGCATACGCCTTGAGGGCATACGCGGCACTGCGAACTTCGTCCACGCGCATATTGAAGCCGCTTCCGACCAGATTTCTTTCAAGACCGGAAAAGAATACTCCGATTTTCCAGGGCTTCATCTCTTCTGCCTGTGGAATCAGTTCATAACTGTCATCCAAAGTGTCGAGATATAATAGGTGGTCCATCTTTGAATAGATTTCGCAGCTTTGGTCGAGTTTCCCGACCGACACTCCGACATATTCTTTTTCAGCATAGAGAGCTGTTTCGATGATTTCCGCCTGAGACAGTCGGATGTCATTCACGCGGCATAGCGCCGCAATGAAGACTATGGTGACTGCGGCGGAGGAAGAGAGTCCTCCGATAGGCAGGCTTCCTTCTATGACGCCGCTGATTCCAGTGTGAAGCGGGTATTTCATCCCGAGTGCCAGTGACGCCCCCCTGAGGTAATCGGCCCAGTCTCCGCATTTGGTCTCCGGAACATCCTTGACGTGCCATTGGGCGCGTTTCTCGAACTGGAGGGAGGCCAGTTCGATTACTCCGTTCTGCTTCGCCTTGTAAACCAGATGGATTCCTTTATTGATGGCAAATCCTGAAACCTTTCCGAACTGATGGTCCGAGTGGGCGCCGATGGGGCAGACCCGATAGGGACAGAATGCTATGTAGTCGGGGTATTTTCTGTAAATCTGTTCGAATTTGTCGATGCAAATCATATCCGATTGTAAATTAGGTTTGGTTATTTGTTCGAGAAAGTTTCGCATACTTTCCGGTAACTGTCGATGTTTCCGATGTCATAACGCTTCCCGGGCATTTCCATGGCATATACCGGCACTTGTGCGGCGAGCCAGGCGACGAATGAGCCGGGGGCATCCGTCCCGCAGCCTGCGGCGATTCCCTCCTTCACCCTGCGGACATCTTCGCGGGTATAATAATAGAAAGGCGGACAGCACCATTGGCTTTTCGGAGCGGACGGCTTTTCTTCCATCGAAATGATTTTGTCATCGGCATCGATTTCCACCACCCCGCATTTGGTGAGTCTCTCTTTCGCAGGTTCGAAATATCTCATTATCGCCGAGGTCTTTTTCTTCTGCGCATAAGAGATGAATGTCCCGAGACTGAAATCGAGCAGATTGTCCCCAGCTATCACCAGCAAGTCTTCATCGGTTCCGAGTGCCTCTATGGCGAACTGTATGTCACGCACTGCCCCCAACCTCGTCTCGTTCGAAGATGTTCCGTCATCGATGACCGTAACGTCTTCCGGAGCCCATTCTTTGAAAATGTGCGCGAACTTGTGGTTGGAGATGACGACGAACCCGTCAACTGCACCGCTTCTGCGTATGTCATCTATGAGCCAGTCCAGAATGGGCTTGCCCCCGACCTTGAGAAGCGGTTTCGGAAAATTTTCCGTAAGCGGGTAAAGTCTGGTGGCATAACCTGCCGCCAAAATGAAACATTTCATAATCAGGCAAGGCTGGACGTATC
>JAZUEO010000131.1:0-4945 GCA_045640205.1 Candidatus Coprenecus sp.
CACAGAACGACATGGCTACGATCCGACTTGAATAAGTTGAATGGAGCTCATCATTTGCATAGGTTGTGACTGGACCATCGTCATCATAACAGTAATATTCATCTTCTGAAGTTCCTGAACGACCGATTCCATGGCATAAAGCCCGGACTGGTCCATAAATGCCACTTTTTTCATTCTTATGATAACTATTTTGGTTCCTGACGGAATGTTCATCATCATATCCTTGAAGCCCTGGATGGAACCGAAGAAAAGAGGACCTTCAAGATGTTTGATGATTACCTTGTGATGACTCGAAAATTCCGGATCATCCTCCCATTTTTTGTCAGTGAATTCATTCCCCTTGAAATCAAAACTCTCATAAGCGTTTTCCGTCAGGTCTCCCATACGCTTCATAAAGAGGATGCAGGCGATAACCATTCCTATACCCACTGCAGTAAGAAGATCCACGAGAACTGTGACGAAAAAGACTATGAGCCCTACTACAGAATCTGATTTCGGCATTTTGAGTATATCTTTTATGCCGCGCAAGTCAAGGATGCTGAATCCGACCATAATCAGAATACCGGCAAGGACTGAAAGAGGAACGTATTTTACCAGAGAACCGAGTCCTAGAAGTATGGCCAGAAGAAGTAAGGAATGAATCATTCCGCTGAGTTTTCCACGTCCGCCCGAATTGACATTCACTACGGTACGCATTGTAGCACCGGCACCGGATATACCGCAGAACAGAGCTGCTACGGCATTACCTATTCCCTGCCCTATGAGTTCCTGATTGCTGTTATGTCTCGTTTTAGTGATATTGTCGGCGACCACGGATGTCAGAAGGGTGTCGATAGAGCCCAGACATGCCAGTGTAAGTCCGGGCACAGCAGCACCTTTCAATAGCACAAGCCATTCAACTTCCGATAAATCTATGGCATCTTTTGCGAAGAACGGGAGAGGAAGCCCTGCAGGGATGGAACCTATGATGAGTTTTTCATCCAAATCCATGAACAGGGAAATCACTGTCATTACCACCAAAGCCACAAGAGTGGATGGCACTTTCTTGGTAATCAGTGGAAAAAATTTGATTATCAAGATAGTGCCGACACCTAGAATGATAGCCGGAACAGATATGCTTTCAGTTGCCGTCTGTGGAAAACGAAGAAGCATATCTATAACCAGAACAGGGGACTTATGCCCTATCAGAGGGTAGATTTGCTGAAGAATTATTATGGCACCGATACCGCTCATAAAACCTGATAGCACCGGATAAGGTATATAACGGATATACTTTCCTATTTTCAGTATTCCGAAAAGAATCTGACAAAGTCCGCAAATGATTCCCGCCATTGACATCGACAGCAAGACCATGCCGATATTTCCAGAAGATGAAGCCCAGGCGCCTCCGATAAGACTGGCTGTAATGACTGTCATCGGCCCGGTAGGTCCACTGATTTGCGAAGGGGTTCCACCGAACAGGGATGCGAAGAAGCCGAGGAACATAGCACCCACCAGCCCGGCGATGGCTCCCAAAGAACTGGCTGAAGGATCATTGATACCTCCAAACGCCTGAATTCCGAAGGCCAATGCCAATGGCAATGCGACGATACCGGCTGTGATGCCTCCGAAAATATCTCCTTTTAAATTATTGATTTTCATATTATAAGATTACATTAATTCAATAAACGAATAAAGGTGATGCCTCCCTTCTTGGCAGGCAATACAGTTTGACATCGGTACCAACATCGGCACCACACTCCTGAAGAGCATGCAAAGCGCTGTTGTAAGCAAGTTCAGGGGTATTGTTATTCTCACTCAAGTGGCAAAGGAAAACATCCTTCAGTCCCGGATGCCATATCCGGATAATGGCTGAAGCGCATTGGTCATTACTCAAGTGGCCGTGTCCCTGCATAATTCTTTCCTTCAATTCCCTGGTATATGGTCCGCGCAGAAGCATATCCATATCATAGTTGCTCTCGATTATGATATGATCCGCTATGCGGCAATAATCTATCGCCGTTTCGGGAACCGCTCCAAGATCAGTCATGAAAACGAATTTTTCCCCGAAAAAATCAATGAAATACCCCACAGTGTCAGTGGCATCGTGCGGGACGTCGAAAGCCGTAAATTTCACACCTCGGTGTTCATTGAAATACTCTTTCCTTATCACCCTCCGGCATCCCGATATCATCCCGCGGGTGGCGTAATTATGCTCAAATGCTTCGTGTAAAATAGCTGTGGCGAATATTGGAACCGACAGTTTCTGTGCAGCACGTCCGAGGTATTTAATATGATCGATATGGTCGTGCGTAGCGAGAATCATCTCGACTGAAGATATATCTATGCCTGCATCCGAGAGACGTTTCCTGACAGTTCTCCCACCTATACCCAGGTCGATAAGGAGTGCTGTCCGCTCATTTCCCAAATAATAGCAGTTTCCATTGCTGCCGCTTGACAAACTCAAGAACTTGACCATGCTCAAATACGCGCTATCATTTCTTTGAAAAGAATTGTCATTCTGTCAGCCGCCGCATCCGCTTCGCGAACGACGTCGTCACCACTGTTCTCAAAATCATCAGCATAATCATCATGCGCCTCATTGGTTATGACAGACACGCCGAAAACAGGAATGCCGCAGTGGCGGGCCACAATAACCTCCGGAATAGTGGACATTCCTACTGCATCGGCTCCGATTAGCCGATAAAACTTATATTCTGCCGGTGTCTCATAGGTGGGACCGGGACAGGCGTGATAAACGCCTTTTTTGAGGACGATACCCTTCTCCTTCCCTATCGTTTCGGCCAGTTCCATAAGCATGATGTCATATGGATGGGTCATATCAGGGAAACGGGGACCGAATTCATCCAGATTCGGACCGATGAGAGGATTAGGGAAATGGCTTATGTGGTCCCGTATTATCATCAGGTCGCCTATCTTGTAAGTAAAATTCACCCCTCCCGCTGCGTTGGATACGAACAAATATCGGATACCAAGTTTGACCATAACTCTAACCGGTAATGTAACCTGTTCCATGGACCATCCTTCATAAAAATGAAACCTGCCCTGCATCGCGATAACCTTTTTCCCGGACAAATCTCCGTAAATCAGATTCCCTTTATGCCCAATGGCTGTACTGACAGCGAAATTCGGGATTTCGGAGTAAGGAATAACTGTCTGATCCTGTATTTCATCAGCAATTTTTCCCAAGCCGCTTCCCAAAATAATTCCGCAGACAGGTTTTTCTGCTGGAAGCGCCGCAGTGAGATAATCAACAGCTTCGTTGATTCTTTCCATTCTTACATCCATATAGTTTTCGATTTATTTTTCCTTAGTTTTCAAAATAAGTCCTGCGGAGAGTCTGGATGCCTGTTCCAGAATAAAGTCCTCGTCCTTGACCTTTCTATGTTCCATAAGCACATTCCCCCGGCAGATTACAGTATCTATGCAGGAACTGTTTGAAGCATATATCAGATTCGATAAAAAGTTGATATTTGGGGTAAATGCCGCCGAATGAGTATCCACCAACAGAATATCGGCGGCGGCACCGGCTTCAATTCTTCCACCGTTGACTTTCATAGTCTTCGCTCCGTTAATCGTAGCCATATCCATAACTTCACCCAGAGGCAATGAGGTCGCGTCCCTTCTCCACCCTTTTTGAAGCAGCGAAGCAGTTTTCATAGCTTCCTGAATGTCCAGATTGTTGGAAGATGCGCACCCATCCGTTCCAAGCGTAACATTGACTCCAGCATCCCTGAGTTCTTCATATCTGAAGGCATGTCCGGAGGCAAGTTTCAGATTTGAATTGATGCAGTGGGCGACTGTGACATGATGTTCTCCAAGTATTTTTACATCCTCATCACTAAGATGCACGCCGTGTGCAAGAATCACATCATCGCCCCAGAATTTCAATTTTTCAAGATATTTGACAGGAGAAATCCCGTGAGTGGCTATGAAGTCCATATTCTCACTTTCCGTTTCAGATACGTGGATGGTTATGGGAAGACCTCTTTCTCTAGCGAAATCAGCTGCCCAAAGGATATTTTCCTCACATACGGTATATGGTGCGTGAACAGACACTCCGAATCTGATGGAATCCGGCCATTTCTGTGAAAACATAAAGTCACGTTCACAATCCAGTCGATCCTGAAGTTTTTTTGCTTCCTTTCCTCCATCCAGAAAGCAACTGGTAAGCAATGCCTTCATTCCACTGTCCGCTATGGCCTGAGCGGAAGAATCGAGGCGGAAATACATATCACAGAAACAAATCGTCCCGCTTTTTATCATTTCAAGACAAGCCAGCCTTGTCCCCCAGTAAATGTTTTCTTCATCAAGATACGCTTCAATGGACCATATGGATTTCAACCAGTTGAAAAGTTCCATATCATCACAATATCCCCTCATAAGGGTCATTGCAGCATGAGTATGCATATTATAATAACCGGGAATGGCATATTTCCCACAAACATCGATAACTTGACCGTCTATTTCCCCGAGCGATGAACCGATTCGGGAAATCGCTCCGTCTTCAATCAAAATTTCAGTCTGTTCCCCATTGGGAAGATATACGTTTTTGAGAAGAATTTTTGACATATTGTTAGATTAATTTGCAAATTTATTCAATAATCCCATATTCAAGGAAATATTCGTATTTTTGTAATCAAACATTTTAAAAATGCCTGAAATCATATGATAAACAAAGAATTGTTAAACCCTTCCGAAATCGTTATTGTGGGTGGTTCAACGGATTTGAGAACCATAGGAGGAGCGACTTTGAAGAACTTGAAAGACACTTACTCAGGCATCATATATGTAGTCAATCCACATGAATCTGGTACAGTACAGGAATGCAAGTCTTTCCATTGGATTCACGACATTCCTTCAGTTGAATGCGCCATCCTCTGCATTCCTTCGAATGAATGCCCCGATGCTGTCTATGAACTGGTAAACATAAAGGGATGCAAGG
>JAZUEO010000132.1:0-2228 GCA_045640205.1 Candidatus Coprenecus sp.
GATGTCGATGTTGTTGGTCCCTGTAGCCGCCTCGCATATCAACTTCAAGTTCGGAGCATGTTCAAGAAGTTTTTCGGTGACTTTGATTTTATTGATGATTAATATTTCTGCATCGGAGACTCTTTTCTCCGCTTCTTCCGATGTGGATGTGGGGTAAAGGACGAGTTCGCCCAGACTCTCTATCTCGGAAAGGGAGGTGTCTCCGAGGGTCGCGGCATCAAGAAAAACAATTTTCATCACTTTTTTTTTAGATTCTTCACAAATGTAAAAAAATCATCGCTAAAGGGTGGGCGTTTTGAAATATTTCGCAGGTCCGTCTCTAATTTTGCACAGCGGGACGGGAAGTTTTTGACTGCTTTCAGACGACTTCGCGAAACGGATTCTAAATGTCAGGAATATGGTAGATTTTGAAAATGTCAGTTTTGCTTACAGGAAGCATCGGGTGTTCCGGGATGCATCCTTATCATTGAAAGCTGGTGGTATTTGTGGCCTTCTGGGCGAAAACGGTGCGGGGAAGACGACTTTGATGAAGATGATTCTCGGACTTGTCAAGGGTGAGGGTAAATGCTCGGTTATGGGATTTGACCCACGGAATAAAAGAACGGAATTTCTCAGGAGTGTAAGTTTTGTCCCGGATATAGTGCTTTCAAGGAAAATCACCACATCAGACTACGCCTGTCGTCGGAGACCGTTTTATCCCGGTTTTGCGGAAGACGACTTGTTTCGCTATATGAAAATGCTTGGTGTGCCTGAGGAGAAGACATTCTCTCAAATGTCATTCGGTCAAAGGAAGAAGGCGTTTATCGCTCTTGCGCTTTCGATGAACACCCCTCTGGTATTGATGGATGAGCCTACGAATGGCTTGGATATCCCGTCGAAACTGTCACTGAGGAGAATTCTTTTGGAACATTTTGCTCCCGATACCGGGAAAAGCCTTATAATTTCCACGCATCAGGTGAGGGATATAGAAGATGTGGTGGACCGTGTGGTCATAATCTCAGCCGGTGAAATAGTTTTGGAGAATTTGGAAAAGGAGAAAAATGGCGGTGCGCGGGTGAATCTGGAGAAAATATTTTATGATATTGTCATAGGGGATAGATAGAGTTATGTCGAATTTGGTAAAAGTGGCAGTCAAGGATTGGAAAGACTGTCGTGCTGACGTAGCCCTGACGGGATGTATATTTATTGGAATATATTTTCTGCTGTGGGTACTCGATACGGTCGTGGTGGGTGTCGTAAGTGAGGTGGAAGACAGAAAGATGGAGTTCTGGATAATCGTCTCGTTGTTTTCCCTTCTGATGCCGGGAACGGTATATGGTGAGCTTACTGACGCTGATGCAGGCGTCTGGTATGCTCTCCTTCCGGCTTCAGTATTTGAGAAATATATGGTGATGTTATTTTCCTGCCTGGTGGTATATCCGGCATTGTTCACATTGATCCTGGCGGTGACTGATTCCGCATTGGTTCTCATCGGAAATTCCGGAGCAGGATACATGGGCTCTGTCTGGCCTCAAGTGCTGGAATGGAATGACAGATATCTTAAGATAATGATGTGCTGCTCTTTCTTCATATATGGGAATCTGCTATTTCATACATGGAAGAGAAGCAAGACGGTAATCATTGTGATGGTGCTGTTCCTCCTGTGGCTGATTGTAAGGCGTTACGGGGGATTGAACGTCGATTTGGAGATTACAGAGCGTTATCTGACGTGCCTCGCCATTCTGATAAACTGTGTTCTGGGGTATTTCAGAATGCTTGGACCCATTTGATGGGTTCTTTGCCCTCGCTGATGAGAATTTCGTTGGTCTTGGAAAAGTGACGGCATCCGAAAAATGCCCCGCGGGCAAGAGGGGAGGGATGGGCCGCTTCAAGGACGGTGTGGCGTGAAGTGTCGATGAGGGGACGTTTGGAGCGTGCGAAATTGCCCCATAGAAGGAAAACGAGTCCGTTTTTGCGGGCGGAGAGAGTGCCGATGACGGCATCGGTGAATGTTTGCCATCCTATTCTGGAATGTGATGCGGCCGCTCCGGCCTGAACTGTAAGTATTGCGTTAAGCAGAAAAACACCTTGCTCTGCCCAGTCCCTGAGACTGCCTGTGCGTTTGACGGGAATTCCAAGGTCGGAGGCCATTTCCTTATAGACAGTCACCAGCGACGGAGGAATAGGAACTCCTTCCGGTACGGAGAACGAGAGTCCTTCAAGTCGGATCGTAGCCATGTCGTTCTGTG
>JAZUEO010000133.1:0-2432 GCA_045640205.1 Candidatus Coprenecus sp.
TTCATAACCCCCACTCTTGAGAACTTTAAGCAGTCCATCTTCTATGACCCAGCCTTTTTCCGGGAAAGCATCGAGTTTCGCACCTCTCCACCCATCTGTGGTTTTACCATCCCACAAAAGTTTCCAGCCGCCGTCCTTTTCGCATTCGGAAAGCTGATTGTCAGGAGTGTCCTCACAAGCGCATTTATCACACTCTCCGGTGCAGCCTTTATCGCATTTGCCACAGGAAGCGGTACAGGATTCACATTCGGTACAGTCAGAACCACCGTTCTGATTTTTGGGCTGTGATCCGCAAGACCACAGAAAAGCGGACAGAACCGCGATAACAATAATTTTTTTCATCGAAATATTGGTTTGATTATTTGTTCATATGTGAAAGAATGAATTCCCATGCACCAGCCTTGTAATACCGATGTCCTTCCGGTCCGATATAAAGAGAACAATTGTCGGGTACCCCTGCCTTGGTATAAATTTCACGCGTTACCTCTATCGCCCGCTGGGTTCCGTCAATGAGGAAAATATCGTCCTTCGCCCCATTAACGGCGCAGAAGGTTCTGGGTGCTATCAAGCCCGCTATCTCGCCCATATCACCCAGTTGCATAATACCGGGAATATAATTGCAGGCACAGTGGCGCATAAAACCTATACTGCTTTCGAACGCACAAAACGCTGAACCCGGAACCGACATCGTTATCCTCGGTTCCACCGCAGCGGCATAGATGGACACGGTACCTCCACCTGAATTACCTGAAATGACGACATTCCGCGTATCGACCGGCAGATTTTCAAACGCCCAGTCTATCAGCTTCATCATATCCCAGACCCGGTCTCCCACAGGAGTACGCCCCACCAGAACGTCCCGCTGATAGAGATCCAGACAAGATGAATGACTGTCCCTTTCGATATCATCGGGATGCCTTGTATCACCAAAACCACGCATCGCAGGTGCGATGGCTATGAATCCGTGTTGAACTGCCTGAACCCCGATATTTCTTTCGCCATCCTCACCGCTGGCGCGTTCATCCTCATTATGATAGATTCCGGCGGATATTTCAGTACTCTTGCTGTGTCCGTGAGTAGCTATCATCAACGGAAGCCTGCTTCCATCCTGATTTTTCGGTTTCATCACGATGAATTTCATAACGACGTCCGGCTCTGTGGCCATCTCCCACCACTCCCTTACCATAGTACCGTCATCCTCACTACGTAGAAAAGTGGCAGAGGGTTTGAATTTCATTTCTTCAAGAGCGGCCTCGATAAGCGGGATACCCAGTTTCGAACGCAGTTCACTTCTGAAAGATGTCTGCCACCTGTCCAGTCCCATCTCCTCCAGAGAAGCCAGGGTATATTTCGGATGCGCGGAAGAAAACATTTTTTCCGTATGTCCGTCATACGAATTCTGGGCAAGGGCGGGAACCGTCGCCAGAGCGCAAAGCAGAATAATGATTTTGGTTCTATTCATATCGGTCTGTCATTATTGATTCAAGTTCACTCCTCTGTAAAGCTTTTTTCAAGCCCTTAAAGATAATGCTTTTTTACGGAAAAACAACATTAATTATTCAAGTTTCGCATATAAGCTCCTGACCTTACGGCCTTGGGAAAGCTGTTTTTTTAATCTGAGACGGGACGAACGGAGAATTCGTAGTAACGGTAGTTGCGGTCCTGCGAAACGACATCACCGCTATCGAAATACAAGTAGTATATTTTTTACATCTCATCCTGACAGGAAAGCCTTGTGCGGACGCGAGTGAAGGGTGTTTTGCATCCTGAAAGCATCCGCAAGAAGGGCTTTGCCGAAGGCATCACGCAGCCCTGAGGACGGATGCTTTCAGGATGCGGGTTGTGGTGACGGAAATGGATGCTATATGAATTTTGCATTTATGGAAACTGTAAATTAACTTTGCAAAGTATGGAAACACAGACCACACTTCGTAACCTGCCCATAGGTATCCAGAACTTCGAGAAGCTCAGGGAAGGCAATTATCTTTATGTTGACAAGACGGAACTGATATTCCGCCTCGTCAGTAGCGGATGCTATTATTTCCTTTCCCGTCCGAGACGTTTCGGGAAGTCGCTGCTGATGAGCACGATTCATTCCTTTTTCAGCGGCAGGAAAGACCTGTTCGAAGGACTGGCGATAGAGAAACTGGAGAAAGAATGGCTGGAGCATCCGGTGCTGCATCTGGATTTGAATACCAACAAATATGACTCTCCAGAGGTTTTGGAACAAAAGCTTGGGGAATCATTGAATCAGTGGGAGGAACTATACGGATGTCCTCGTCCGGACCTCACTTTTGGGATGCGTTTCGAAAATGTCATCCGCCGCGCATACGAGGAGACCGGCCGCAAGGTGGTGATACTGGTGGATGAGTACGACAAGCCTATGCTTCAGGCCATCGGTAATCCGGAACTTCAGGATGCCTACCGCGCCA
>JAZUEO010000134.1:0-7747 GCA_045640205.1 Candidatus Coprenecus sp.
GGTGATTACAAAGGTGTCTGGTATGTCAGTGAAGCTTACGTAAGATACAAGACGATGGATATTCTTGTGAATAAGAAAGCCATTCCTGCACATATACGCGAAAAACTCGGACTATAGTTCTATTTTATGAGTGTTAGAAAACATATTCCCAATGCCATCACATGCCTGAATGCCATTTCAGGATGTGTGGCGATATATTTCTCCTTCAAGGGAAATTTCACTTATGCGCTGTTGGCGGTTCTGGCGGCTGCAGCCTTCGATTTTCTGGACGGACTTGCTGCCAGAACGCTTCATGCATATTCGGACGTAGGAAAAGAGCTTGATTCTCTCTGCGATGTCGTGAGTTTCGGAGTAGCTCCTTCTATGATGATAGTGAATTTTATGCTCTTGACGGCATCAGCTCCTGTGTGGATATGTTTCATTCCGATTCTCATAGCGGTGTTTTCCGCTTTGCGTCTGGCGAAATTCAATCTTGATACCAGACAGAGCGAGAATTTTATCGGTCTTCCCGTACCGGCGGATGCCCTTTTCTTCTGTTCCCTGGTGGCATACGCCGATTATTCCCTGAATGCTTTCAATTCCCTGACAGGCTTCCCTCTGTTCCTGCCGCTGCTTTCAGTCGTTTTCTCTTATCTTCTCGTCAGTGAGATGCCGTTCTTCTCGATGAAGTTCAAGTCTATCTCTCTGAAGGCAAATCAGAAAAGGTACATTTTTATAGTTCTGGCTGTACTGTGTGTCATAGCGGGAATCGTAATAGGAATAAGATGGGAGGGAATACTCTTCTATGTACTCTGTATTTATTTGATAGTTAATGCCGTTTCAGACATTTTCGGGAGATGAGATACAGTGTGCGTAATCTTTCAAGCAACGGCCTTCTGGCCGTTCTTTTTTTAGGATGGTGGATTTTGAATCTCGTTCAGGCAAGTTTCACCGGTCTGGCTGATGATGAGGCTTACTATTGGTTTTTTTCCAGAAATCTGGACTGGGGATACTTCGACCATCCTCCTGTAACGGCGCTCCTGACCGCGATGGGAGGATTCGCAGGCGGAGCCTTGGGGATAAGACTGTTCTTTACTGTCCTTCAGCCCCTGGCTCTATATCTGTTCTGGACGCTCGTCAGACCGGAAAATCCCACACACAGGGATGCCGTGCTGTTTTTCCTTATTTGTTTTTCCATTCCGGTGGCGCAGCTTTACGGATTTATCGCCACTCCGGATGCTCCACTGATGTTTTCCGTAGCCGTTTTTCTGTGGACCTACAGACGTTTCTGTATGGCGGAGACTCCGCTCAACGTATCTCTTATGGGTATGGCGATGGCCTTGATGGCTTATAGCAAGTATCACGGAGCTTTGGTGCTTATTTTTACCATTCTCTCGAATCCGAAACTGCTGAAACGCCCGGCCTTTTATCTGAGTGGAGTTATTACTGTCATACTCTTCCTTCCTCATCTTGTGTGGCAGTATCAGAATGAATGGGTGTCATTCAAATATCATCTGGTAGGAAGAAACGGTTTTTTCGAATGGAATAATCTGACAGATTTCATTATGAATCTGTTATTGATTTTCAATCCGTTTTTCGTCTGGTTCTATATCCGTGGATGGGGGAAGGGTGAATATGCATTCCGCCCATTGCAGAGGGCTCTCTGTTTCAATATCATCGGATTCATCCTCTTCTTTTCATTTTCCAGTCTGCGCGGATACGTTCAGCCACAGTGGGTCCTTCCCATTACCTATGGATTGATAATGACAGTTTTCGGATATGCCAGAATAAACGGAAAAGCTTATCGTTTCGTGTATCGGTCCGCGCTGGCGCTATCTGTCCTGATGATTCCGGTCAGATATGTGGCCATATTCAATCCCTTTGGAATCAAGTTCGAAATATTCGACAATGAAGAAACTTATTCCCGGATAGCGGAATGTGCCAATGGCAGACCGGTGCTCTTCGCATCATCCTATGCCATAGCAGCCAAATATCTTTATTACACCGGCAATAGTGTGTACAGCCAGCCAAACGTCAATTACAGAACCAGTCAATGGCAGTTTTACGATTTTGACAGGGATATGACGGGACAGGAAGTGCTGGTGGAAATACCGGATGAATACATTGATGCTTCTACCCCTTTCATAACGCTGGAGAATGGTAAACGTTTTCATTATGGGCTGGTCTCTGATTTTCATCCTGTCCGTGAAGTGACCATGTCCTTCTCAGGGACTGTCCCGAAGGCTGTGAATCCGGGGGATGTCATTTCAGGTAATCTTCTTGTTCGGAATCCTTATCCTTATGACATTACCATAGGTGCGGACTCCTTGAAATTGGAGATGTTGTGGGGCAGGAACAAGGAGCAGTTCAGTGAATATGACGTTTATCCTGGAATAGCGGTAATCCCGTCACGGGATTCCATATCTCTTCCGCTTTCGTTTACCGTTCCGGAACGTCTTCAGGTGAAACCGCGTTACGGGAATCCGGATGGTAATCTGACCTATAGGGTGGGATTCGCACTCCGGTACGGACCTCTTACCGCTTGGATTCAGTCTGAAGAGTGGAAAGTGACATTATGTCATTGAAAAACAGACACTTGTGCTAAAAGTGTGACATTTTGTCGCTTTCCTGCCATTGGTCGGATTATTGCTCTTACCCTGTGCGAACAAAAGTTTTCACAGGGTAAATATTATGAATATGAACAATAATAATCCGAATTTTGAAATGCTCAAACGCTACGCCATCGACCTCAATACACGAGCCCGGGAAGGTAAACTTGATCCGGTGATAGGAAGGGATGACGAGGTCAGAAGGGTTCTTCAGATACTTTCACGAAGGACCAAGAATAATCCTATTCTCGTAGGAGAACCCGGTGTGGGCAAAACGGCCATATCCGAAGGTATTGCGCAGCGAATCATAAATCAGGACGTTCCTGAAAATCTGAAAAGCAAGCACATTTATTCCCTGGATATGGGGGCGCTTGTGGCTGGTGCCAAGTATCAGGGAGAGTTTGAGGAAAGACTGAAAGGGGTGGTAAATGCCGTGATAGAATCTGACGGTGAAATAATCCTTTTCATCGATGAAATCCATACCCTTGTGGGGGCGGGCCGCAGTTCCGGTGCAATGGATGCCGCCAATATCCTCAAACCTGCCCTTGCCCGTGGAGAACTGCGTGCCATCGGTTCCACTACCTTGGACGAGTACCGCAAGTATTTCGAGGAAGACAAGGCATTGGAACGCAGGTTCCAGATGGTGCTGGTGGATGAGCCCAGTCCCGCTGAATCCATTTCCATTCTGCGTGGTCTGAAGGAAAAATATGAAAACCATCACAAGGTCCGTATAGACGACGATGCCATTATCGCGGCGGTGGAACTCTCACACAGATACATAACCAACCGTTTTCTACCTGACAAAGCCATCGACCTGATAGATGAGGCAGCATCTAAACTGCGTCTGGAAATGAATTCCGTACCGGATGATATAGATGAACTTAACAGAAAGGTCAGGCAGTTGGAAATCGAGCGTGAAGCCATCAAACGTGAAGGTCAGTCACCCAAGTTCGAAGAGATAAAGTCTCAGTTGGATGAAGCCGAGAAAGAATTGGCCATTAAGAATGAAAAATGGAGGGGGGAGAAGGAACTGCTTTCAAAGATTTCCCAGAAACGTCAGGATTTGGAAGATTTGAAATATCAGGCGGAAGATGCTGAAAGGAAAGGTGATTACGGGAAAGTGGCGGAAATCCGATATGGAAGAATCGCGGAGGTGAAAAATGAACTCGATACTCTGATGAGTCAGAAAGCAGCTAATCCGCATCCTATGATAAATGAATCGGTTAATCCTGAAGATATAGCTGAAATCGTCTCCAAATGGACAGGCATTCCTGTAAGGAGAATGCTCGAAAGTGAAAAGACTAAACTTCTGAAAATGGAGGAAAGTTTACACAGGAGAGTGGTCGGACAGGATGAAGCGGTGACTGCTGTAGCCAATGCGGTCCGTCGCAGCAGAGCCGGTCTTCAGAATGAGAAGAGACCTATAGGCTCGTTTATGTTTCTTGGAACGACCGGTGTCGGAAAAACGGAACTGGCCAAGGCTTTGGCGGAAGCGCTCTTCAATGATGAGAATATGATGACCAGAATCGATATGAGCGAATATCAGGAGCGTCACAGCGTCTCCCGTCTGGTGGGGGCGCCTCCGGGATACGTTGGATATGATGAAGGAGGACAGTTGACTGAAGCGGTGCGCCGCAAGCCTTATTCGGTTATTCTTCTTGATGAGATAGAAAAGGCTCATCCGGACGTGTTCAACGTTCTTCTTCAGGTGCTTGATGACGGACGGCTGACAGATAACAAGGGTCGTACCGTGAATTTCAAGAATACCATCCTTATAATGACCTCCAATGTGGGTTCTGTAGGAGTCACCACTAAAAGCCCTTCCAGATATCTGGAAGGTCTTTTTCTATACCACTTGCACAACATTTGCACAACGAACTATTCCAACACTACCCTATTGGGCGTATGTAGGCAGTGGTATGCATAACAAATAACACTCCGAAGATTTGTACTTTATAACGATCTTCTTATGAGTATTTGACTTATGCCCCAACATCTCCCCTTCTGTGTGTTTCGACAGAACAAGGTCAATCAATAGTGAACATATTGAGACACCCTACGAGTAATACCGCCTTACCCAATGAAACTATTCGATAAATAATTCGTATAATAAGTATAAGAGGAGTAAAAGATGCTCCCACCCGATAGTTTGTGCTAGATTTGGTCTCTTTTGGCACAAAAGTGGTTGTAAATTTGATTTATTTTACTGAATTTTGCAATCCATTAGTCATATTATGTGTAAGTTCTCGCCAGCGTCAAAAGAAAAGATAGGTAATACAATTATCTATATTGTAAACCATACTGGCAAACTTGGGAAAACCAAGCTTTTGAAGTTGCTGTACATTATGGAGGAAACTATGGTTCAAAGATACCGCACTCCATTTTTGGCGATTCCTTATGAGGTATGGAAATTCGGACCTGTTCAAAAAGACCTGTTTGCCGACCTATCTGATGATGTCTTTTTAATGAAGGACTATATTTCATCATATATCAGTGAAGACAAGAAATATTTTAAGGCAAAGAAAGAATTTGACGATAGTGAGTTCTCCCCATTGGAGATTTCATTGATGGATGATGTCCTTGCACTGCATGGGAAGAAGAGTGCAACACAATTGGAGCGGATTCTTCACCAGCCTGATTCACTTTGGTATATCACGGCTCAAAGGAATAATATTTTGTCTTCATTCACTGACGGGTCATGTAACAATTCTGACATAAGGATTGATTTCAGTGAACTTCTAAGTACAGAAGCAGAGAAAGAAGAGTACTTAGATTGTCTTGCTATTCGCAGAACCGCGAATTCCTTAAATGCACATAGCAATGTTTGAAGAAGGGGATTTGTTGCATTTTGATCCGTTCATCTTTGAAGACGGCACTTCTAAACCAAAATATTTTCTTGTCTTAAAAAACGAAGATGGAATGGCCGTTTTGGCCTCACTTCCAACATCGAAGGATCATATTCCCGCTGATATGGAAGTTCACGCTGGATGCTATGAATTCCCGGAGAGAGGTGTAAATGTTTATGTCTTTATGGCAGGTGCAGATATTGCTATCAACCCCTCAACCGGAAGACATTTTGCATTTTCCAAAAACACTTTTGTCTATGGCGCCAATCTTGACATCTTCCCTCTGACTAAATTTATTGCGCAGCAATTGTCTGGGGAGACAAACGTCACCGTCAAAGGAAAGATGAATCAAGAATTATTTGACGATTTGAAGAAATGTCTAAAACAATCCGTAGCAGTTAAGAACAAATACAAGCGAATGCTATAGCATTCCAAATAGTTTCTTTTATTAGGAACCGCAAAACATTATGGAATATACGAATAACCCTCCGCAGATTCATCGATCTTCGGAGGGATTTCTTTAAGTACCAGTCTCACGGCCTACGGCCACAACTATTCAGACTCCTCTTCGTAAGTTGCCAGCGCAAGCATCTCGCCTGACTTCTCACCAGTGGCGGTGTTCACGTAAAAGTACTTTACGAACACCTTCGGGGCTCCGGTAGAAGGAGCGCCATACTTCTGGTCATACGAGCTCGTAAGGGCGATGGCGGTGGTCACAGGAGTCTGTGGAGCGATGAACTCAGCAGCTTTGCTGTAAGCACGGCTGATACCGTTGCTCTGGGGAGCGGATGCACAGATGATGAGCTTGATGTTGGTGGTAACGGTTGGAATGGATGCCAGAGTAAGGGTACACGCCTCATCTGACAGTGCGAGGGTGGCGGATGCAGGAGCATCGAGCCCGGTGAGGGCAGGAGGAGTCTCCATGATGTCACCGCCGCAGAAGACAACCCAGTAGTTCAGACGCATAAACAGGTTGGAGCCTGTAATCTTCGTCTTTGAACCAAGAACCGAACGGGCCTCTGCAGAGAGAGCTGCGGAGTTCCACGCCAGAATCTGGGCATTAGTGAGAGACTGCCAAGCCTGAGAAAGTTTCTTGAAGATGGCTTTCACAGATGCCTGGTCGGAGGTACGGACGCTTCCGCCGTAACCACGGTTACGGATGTACTTGCGTCCACGAGTCTTTGCCGCAGTCACGCCTTTGGCGGAACCGGACATTTCCTCGAATGCGATAGAAGGAACGTACTTCATAGCTTGATAAGTTTTGAAGGTGAAACAAAAAGTTTATATATAGCGTATGCTATCGCGCAGAAGGCGGCAATTATCGACAACGAGCCGAGGCTCATCAGGAAGCGCTGCCACCTTGTAATTTCTTTCTCGACTTCCACTGTGTTGGTGATAATCTTGTCAACATAGACCAGGGAATCACGATATACAATCTGCTTCTCGACCTCTACGGGCTGTTTGTGGGGTTTTGTAGCAAGATTGTGGGTAAGTACTCCACCACATTGAAAGGTATGCTGAAATTGCATAGGAAAGGCTCAAAAAGTGAGTCCACATTCTCAGATATTCATTTCATTCAGGCCGCAACTCTGCTATTTCAAAAGAAGTATCAAGACACACGAAAGAACTTTTTTACAGATTGGTGCATCTCTCTCTTCAAAGCACTTGGTCTTGAGCAACCAAGAAACATCAAAAGGATAGAGCCGGAGAAGAAAATCAAAAAACTGTTTGAATTCCTTCCGAAGGATTGATGTTCTACGATGTGGCAGTCTTTTCTTTCAGGAAGCGTTTAAGCAGGAATGCAAGGAAATACGGGAAAGTGTAGAATTTGCCGCTCCAGCCGATATTCTTGTAACCGAATTTGATTCCGTATTTGATGTCTGGGTATGACGGCCAATCAATCAGATTGTTCAGAGATGCCGTGGCGCCGTCATTTGCCTTGACTTCTATTGGAATCAGCGAATCTGCATCCCTTACAAAGAAATCCATTTCAAGTGACGGAGTGTCGTGCTTGTAGAAATACAGCTGCTCATATCCCGATTTGATTAGCATCTCTCCGACCACATTCTCATAGATGGCGCCTTTGTAGGTTCCGAAATTCTTGTTGGTGCGAAGATCTTCCTGTGCTTCTTCATCCAGAGAAGCAATAAGCAAACCGGTATCGTGGTAATAAATCTTGTAATTCGCTGCATCATAGTTCCCTTTCAAAGGAAGCTCTGCATTCTGCAGGCAATACGCCACGTTGATTACACCGGCCTTTTCCAACCACTCTACACAACCCACATATTCCCTTGACCTGGCATTCTTCGCAAC
>JAZUEO010000135.1:0-4361 GCA_045640205.1 Candidatus Coprenecus sp.
GTAGTGGAAGGAACCCTCTACCCTCTGCTCATAAGGGAGAAGAATCAGGGCCTTCTGACTTACCGCTGGGAAGAATCCACCCAGGGGCCGCCTAGAAAATACTATTCCATAACCCCGAAAGGACTTGAGACGCTCAAAGAGCTGGACTCTGCCTGGAAGGAATTGGTGGAGACCATCACATTTATCAGAAACAACGGCTAAGAATCCGTTTTGAAATGGTTCACGGATTTTATTACAGCAAATTCAAAACATACAAACATTATGAATAAAGTTACCAAAGTCAGCATAGGTGGTATCGCATTCACCCTTGATGATGACGCATACACACTCATAGAAGAATATATCTCCAAACTTAACGCCCACTACAGCGGCCATCCCAACGGAAAGGAAATAGTTGAAGCCATAGAAGAGCGTCTGGCAGAACTGTTTATCGACAGAGGCGGAAAGACCGGCGTAATCTCTGTCAGTATGGCCACAGAAGTGATAGGGAGAGTGGGCAGTCCCGAAGAAATCTTCGGCGAGCCCGAAAACAATGCTGAAGAGCCACGGCAGATAAGGAAACGGCTTTACAGACATCCTTCCGATAAAATGATAGCCGGGGTATTCGGAGGCATCGGAGCATACTTTCACATAGACCCCTCCTGGTGCAGACTCGGTTTTGCAGCCATGTTTATACTGCTGGCGACCATCAATAATTTCCACTGGCCTTCACCGTTCCTGCTCATTCTGGTCTATGCTGTCCTCTGGATTTGCGTCCCCCTGGCCAGAACTACGGAACAGAAATGCGCTATGAGAGGCGGGAAACTTTCATACGATGACATCGAGAAGCATCTCGAAAACAGGAAAGAATATGAAGATGGCCGAAACGGGAACAACGCATTCTGGGCCTTTACAGGCAAGGCTCTCCTTATTATTATCGGCATCTTTCTAATCTTCATAGCGCTGGCGGGTTTTATCGGAATACTGGCTACTGTGTTCGGTATAGTGGCCTCAGGTGCCACAGTTGTTCCCGATTTCATAAATGATTTACTGATGTCATCCGAAATCAGTTTCACAGCGACAAGTTTACTTCTGATGCTTGTAATCGCACTTCCGCTCATCGGAATGCTATATGGAGGCATTTTACTGGTTTTCAAATTAAAGTCTCCGGCGTGGAGACCCGGTCTGATTATATTCTTATTATGGATGGCGTCTCTGGTGGGGCTGATAGTATTGGGTGTGGACAATGTCAAGCATCTTCTGTATCACGAAAAAGAGCTCACGACAAGTTACATCGAACCTCAGGGGGAGACCATCCATATCGAATTCGAAGGAATCGACAATTGGGCTCAGAAGCAGGTCATCGTCAAGGGAGACGAGGATGAATTTTCCCTGATATATCTCGACAAAGAGATGAAAGACAGTACCGTGGCGGCAGTCTATCCACGCATAGAACTCAACAGGAACGGTCAGGACAGCTGCTCGGTCAGCATTTCATCAAATCTTTTCAATGCCCTGATGTCTCTTGATGAACTCAAGAAGAAACAGAAACTCGATTTCTATTCATTCCACGGAGATACGCTCACTCTATCCCCTGTCCTCTACGGGAAAGGGAGAACTATCGGTGAAATAGGAAGGAAGGTCGTCATCAACCTCCCGGAGACTATGAGAGTGGTTATCGACCGTCCCATATTCCATCAGTTCGACCATTCAGTAGAATACTCGAATATGGACATCAGCGAAGAAGTTATCGAGACACTGGAAAAAACTACAGATGACCTGGATATCGACTTCGATTTCGATGCTTTCAAAAACAAATAACTTGTTCCCTCAGAAGCTGTTTAAATTTGACTGCCGAAATTCAAACAGCTTTTCAGATTACTTCCTGCTGAGGACTCTGCGTACGGCCTCTGCGATGTGAACTGCATCGAGGCCGTATGCTTTCATCAGTTCAGCAGGTGTGCCGCTTTTTCCGAATACGTCATCGACGGCAACGAATTCGACGGGGCAGGGAGTGTGACGGCATAGAACGCCCGAAATGAGTTCTCCTATACCTCCGGCTATGAGATGTTCCTCGGCGCATACGACAGCTCCTGTCCTGGCGGCAGATTCGAGAACAGCCTTTTCATCGAGAGGCTTGATGGTGGCCAGGTCGATGAGTTCCACCGATATACCTTCCTTCTCCAGTTCCTGAACCGCCTGAATGGATTCCCAGACCATATGACCGGTGGCAAAAACAGTAACGTCGCGTCCTTCTGTCATCTTTATGGCCTTCCCTATCTCGAATTCCTGCTCCGCAGGGGTGAAGTTCGGAACACTCGGGCGGCCGAAGCGGAGATAGACGGGACCGTCGTATGATGCCGCCGCGATGGTAGCCGCCTTGGTCTGATTGAAATCGCAGGGATTGATGACCACCATATTGGGCAAGGCCCGCATTATGGCAATGTCTTCCATCGTCTGATGGGTGGCGCCATCTTCTCCCAGAGTAATTCCCGCGTGGGATGCGGCGATTTTAACGTTGGTATTGCCGTAGGCGACACATTGGCGTATCTGGTCGAGAACGCGTGCGGTCACGAAATTGGCGAAAGAGCCGATGAAGGGTATTTTTCCGCTGAGGGCAAGGCCGGATGCGACTCCGACCATATTAGCCTCCTGAATGCCGCACTGTATGAAACGCTCCGGATGTTCGGCGGCGAATGCGCCCATTTTCAGAGAGGGGGTAAGGTCAGCGCACAAGGCGACGACATCGGGATTGATTTGACCGAGCCGGGCAAGTCCTGCACCGAAACCGGAACGGGTATCTTTATTTCCTGAATTTACGAATTCCATATTGTCTCCTAATTAAGAATACTACTAAAAATCTCCCAGCGTTTCAGGGAGTTGAGCGAGAGCGGCTTCTGTCTGTGCGGCATCAGGCGCTTTCCCGTGCCACTCGTGGCTGCCCGCCATAAAATCCACTCCGTGCCCCATCTCGGTCTTCCAAAGAATCATCACGGGTTTGCCCTTTCCACCTTTTTCCCTTGCAAGCGAAAATGCATCAAGAACGGACTGCATATCATTGCCTTCGGCGACTATCACTTCCCAACCGAATGCTTTCCATTTCCCTTCAAGGTCTCCGAGGCTCATAACACTGTCCACCGGACCGTCAATCTGATTTCCGTTCCAGTCGGTCATCGCCACGATATTGTCCACCTTGTGATGGGCAGCGAACATAGCCGATTCCCAGATTTCACCCTCCTCGCATTCACCGTCTCCGCACAGGACGAAAACGCGGTGGTTATCGCCGGCCATTTTCTTGCCTATCGCCGCTCCCAGCCCTACGGCAAGTCCCTGACCGAGCGAACCGGATGCCTGATAGACGCCCGGTATGCCTACTGAAGGATGTCCCTGAAGCATACGTCCATACAGCCTGAAACCCTCCATCTCAGACAAAGGGAAATAAGCGCTTCGCGCAAGTACGCTGTACAGTCCTGCAGACATATGGCCCGCAGAAAGGAAAAACATATCATTCCCCTTTCCGCTGCGTTCCCACCGGGAAGGGTCGTGCTTCATTTCATCGAAAAACAGAGCCGTAAGTACATCCGCACTCCCTAATGCACCTCCGGGATGGCCGCATTTGGCATTGGCCACCATTCTGATGACGTCTCTCCTTACCTGAGAGGCCGTTCTGGTCAATTGTTCCACTTTTGACATAGTATCATAATTAATGAACTTTCCCTATTACGGACGCGAAGTTAGTCATATTTGAGGAGAATGAAAAAGTAATTAACTTTGCCCGACCTTCATTTTTGATATATCAATATGAACCATATCCGCAATTTCTGCATCATAGCGCATATCGACCACGGGAAAAGCACTCTTGCCGACAGGCTTCTCGAGTGTACGCACACTCTGGACCAGAGGGAAATGGAAAATCAGGTGCTCGACTCTATGGACCTTGAGAAGGAAAAGGGCATCACCATCAAGAGCCACGCCATACAGATGAAGTATATGCGTGACTCGCAGGAATACACCTTGAATCTCATCGATACTCCGGGACACGTCGATTTCTCTTATGAAGTGTCACGTGCCATCGCTTCCTGCGAAGGAGCACTGCTCGTGGTGGATGCATCACAAGGTGTACAGGCACAGACTATCTCAAACCTCTATCAGGCTATCGATCACGGACTCGAGATCATTCCTATCCTCAACAAGATAGACATGGAATCCGCCCAGGTGGAGGTTGTGACCGACCAGGACTGCGAACTGCTCGGATGCGGCCGAACGGTCGATTTCGATATGTCCGCAGCTTGCAGCAGAACTTCCATCCGTATTGCCGATGGAGACAAACGGAACTTTCGCACGTGAAAGCACCTTCTCGGCGGGTGGATTGTCAAACATTA
>JAZUEO010000136.1:0-2317 GCA_045640205.1 Candidatus Coprenecus sp.
ATGAGGTGATTATCAAAGCTTTGGCTGATGCCAGAATGCTTGAGTTATGTACTCCCATCATATATGGTTCATCGAGAGCTTTCGGTTTCTACAGGAAACTGGTACCGGATGAAGAACATATCCAATCGAATATCATCAATACTGCCAGGGACTGTCACCCGAAGAGAATAAATATCATAAACTGTGTTCCCGATACTTTTCACATCGAGCCCGGACAGCCGACTCAGGAATCGGCCCATGCATCGGTGCTTGCTCTTCAAGCCTGTGTGAAAGACCTCAGGAATGGGGACATCGATGCTATGGTGACCGCCCCTTTCAACAAGAAGGCTGTGGCCGCAGACGGTTTCCCATTTCCGGGTCATACCGAATATCTCGTCAATGAGTTCGGTGTGAGTGACGGGCTGATGTTCCTCTGTTCCGACAAAATGAGAGTGGGGGTGGTTACAAATCATATACCCATATCCAAAATATCAGAAAATCTTTCCATCGGGAAAATATTGGGAAAATTGAAACTGATGAACGAATCACTTAAAAGGGATTTCGGTATCATCAGACCCAGAATCGCAGTTCTCGGTCTGAATCCTCATTCCGGGGATGGCGGCCTTCTGGGGAATGAAGAGGAAACGGTAATAGGACCGGCGATAAAGGCAGCCGAAGAGGAGAAGATACTTGCTTTCGGCCCCTATTCCCCCGACGGTTTTTTCAGCGTGCATCAGCAGTATGATTTCGATGCCGTTCTGGCGATGTATCACGACCAGGGCTTGATTCCATTCAAGGCTCTCGCTTTCGACAGCGGTGTCAATTTTACCGCCGGTCTTCCTGCTGTCCGGACATCTCCCGATCATGGAACAGCATACGAAGTGGCAGGACAGGGTGTAGCCAGTTCGATTCCGATGAAATCTGCCATCTATGCCGCCATAGACATAGTTCGCAACAGATGGGCATACGAGGAAATGAATGCCAATCCGCTGAAGATAAAGATGGAAGAAGGAAATTCAATGCGCGGTCCCGTATAAGACTCTGATGGAGAATAATTTGAACAGGCCTGTAATTCATCTTTTTACCGATGGTTCGTCCAGCGGTAATCCGGGTCCTGGCGGATGGGGTGCCATTCTGAAATGCGGAAATCTGTGCAGGGAACTCTCCGGTGGGGAGATAATGACTACGAACAACAGAATGGAACTGATGGCTGTTATCGAGGGTTTGGAAGCCATCAAGTGGGAAAATGCATCGGTAGTAGTGACTTCCGACTCGAAATATGTGGTGGATGCAGTGACCAGAGGATGGCTTGATACCTGGCTGCGCACCGGTTTCAAGGGAAAGAAGAATCCGGACCTCTGGATGAGGTTCAATGACATATACCGGAGACATCGCGTCTCTTTCAACTGGGTCAAAGGCCACGCCGGACATCCTGAAAACGAAAGATGTGATGAATTGGCTGTTACACAGACAAAACGATATCTTGAAGTTAAAAATAAAACTGAATAATCATGTTACGTACAGAAGTTGAAGTTTCGGAAGAATATCTGAACAAAGCATTGGCAGCATTTGATGTGCTGGAAGGAAGAAATGGAAAGGGAAACGATTTTCTGGGATGGCTGGACCTTCCCGAAGAGACACCGGAATCGATTATTGCGGGATGTGAGAAAGTGGCGGCGGACTGGAAAGAAAAGGGAGTGCAGGTGGTGGTCACCATCGGCATAGGCGGTTCTTATCTGGGTGCAAAGGCTACCATCGAGGCCCTGAAACATACTTTCGAGGAGGATATCAATCCTGATAAAATGCGTGTCGTATTTGCAGGCCATAACCTCAGCGAAGAGTATCACGCCGAACTGCTCGATTTCATAAAGGACAGAAATATAGCCTGTGTGGTAATTTCCAAGTCCGGAACCACCACAGAACCTGCGGTCGCTTTCCGCGTGGTTAAGAATCTCATCGAGCAGAAGTATGGCAAAGCGGAGGCCGCTGAAAGAATCGTGGCTGTCACCGATGCGGCCCGCGGAGCACTCAAGGGGCTTGCTGCCGGGGAAGGTTACAAGACCTTCGTGATTCCAGATAACGTAGGGGGACGTTACAGTGTTCTGACTCCGGTGGGACTTCTCCCGATCGCTCTGGCCGGCTATGATATACGTCAGTTGATGAAAGGCGCTGCCGATATGGCTGTCAGATGTCGCGGGAGGAACGTGGAAAATCCGGCTTTGCGCTATGCAGCCGCGCGTAACGAACTTTATGCTTCCGGAAAACTTACCGAAATTCTGGTCAATTTCAATCCCAAACTCCAGTATGTCGGCGAATGGTGGAAGCAGCTCTACGGTGA